>CAZAMS010000119.1:0-9283 GCA_964486305.1 uncultured Aestuariivirga sp. | reverse complement strand
CCATCCCACCCTCGCCGGTTTCAAATCCGCCATCAACGAGTTCTTCGCAGCCCTGCCGGAGATGAAAGAAACCCTGGCCACGCTCCTCACCCCGAAGTTTCACCTTTTTTCAGCAACTCCTGGGGCTTGAGGGTATAACTTGCTCAAAGCCGCCGCCCTTCATGGGAGGCGGCCGCACGCTCGGGTAGAGTATTCCAGGGCTTACGTCAAACGCGCCGCCTCTTAGCCGGTTAGGCGCACGAATTCGCCTGATGCACCCGCCCAGGAGGGACCCAACGGAACCAAATGCCATTCGACTGCGTTTTGTACAAAAGGCAGGAAATACCGTGACCACACCATACGACCCGCAGTCAGCGCCGGATGTTGCTTTTCTCCGCAACACCGGATTTGCGCTCCTGGCATTTACCCTGGCGGTCGGCGCCATAAGCGTGGTTGGGGTGCTTAAAACCAGCGAAACCTTGATAATGGCCGAATCGGCGGAGAGCGCTGCGCCGGCCGCTAATTCACTACTGCAGCAGATTGAGCGATACATTTTCCAGCGCGAAATGTTGGAGGCTCATTACGTCAATCCAAAGAGCATATGAAAATGACATTTAAACACATGTTTTTAAGCACTGCCGCAGCGAGCAGCCTGTTGCTTGCTGTTGCCGCAGTTGAGCCTGCAGTTTTTTCACTGGCAACGAAAGCGCAAGCTGCAACCAATATTTCAGTCAACATAAACTTCTATGATGACCTTGCTCCCTATGGAAACTGGGTGTCGTATCATGACCGCTATGTCTGGATTCCCGAGGATGTGGACGCCCGCTGGCGGCCCTATACGGAGGGCCACTGGGCCTACACCCGCCGCTATGGCTGGATCTGGGTATCGGATGAAAGGTTTGGCTGGGCCACTTATCACTATGGCCGCTGGGGCTATGCCCGCGACATCGGCTGGTATTGGGTGCCTGGCCGCCGCTGGGCGCCGGCATGGGTGGCCTGGAGCTATGACGACGATGACATTGCCTGGGCGCCTTTGCCGCCGGATTACCATGATGATGTAAATATTGTCATCTCGTTCGGTGATATTCCCGATTACTACTGGCAGGCCGTGCCTGTATCGGCCTTCCTCTCGGTCGACCTGTCCGGCCACATGTTCCGTGACCGCGACCGCGTGCGCAATGTCATTCAGAGCGGTGAACCGCAGACGGTGAGCATCGAGAACAACATTGTCGTGAACAATGTGATTACGGTTGACGACATTGAGAAGCGAACAAGCACAAAAGTCGTGGTCCTTGAAGAAAAGGCAGTTGACAACCCGGACGCTGCCGGCAAGGCCGACAGCAATTCCGTGGCGATCTTCAATCCTGAGGTGAAGGAAGAATCCAACGCCAAGCCAAAAAAGACCAGGAAGATTGAAGAGGTCGTAAAGGAGCGTGAGGCGAAAGGCATTCCGGAGCAGGAACAACCCTCCGGCCAGGCTGCCACGACAACTGAGGAACCTGTAACAGAAACGAAGAAGGGCAAGGCCACTGGCGCCCTTGCCCCGCAGGACGAGCAGCCGAATGCTGACCAGCCAACCACCGAGAAAAAGAAGAAAGCTACGGCTTCGACTGACCAGCAGAATGTCGAAGAGACCGTGGATGTGCCTGCCGAGGAGCAGACGGCTCCGGTAGAAAACAAGAAGAAGAAAAAGAAAGATGCCGCTGCGCCTGACCAGCAGAATGTCGAAGAAACCGTGAATGTGCCTGCCGAGGAGCAGATGGCTCCGGTAGAAAACAAGAAGAAGAAAAAGAAAGATGCCGCTGCGCCTGACCAGCAGGCTGTAGAAAAGACCGTGGAGGCGCCTGCCGAGGAGCAGACGGCTCCGGCCGAAAACAAGAAGAAGAAAAAGGCTGAAGAACCTGCGAACACTGACCAGAAGGGCAAGCCTGAGTGTGATCCTGCGATTGCGGAGTGTCCGCCCGCTGAGTAACTAAAGTGATGCTGATAAGACAGACGCCGCCGCTCAACGCCTGGCGGCGTTTTGTTTGCATTGAACCGTCGCTCGGCCGAGGGTCCTCATCCCAGTCTGGCCAATGCCGTCCATTTGGCGCAAGATCACCATGTGTTTACTGGGCCAGGCGATTTGCCCTACGGGTTCGCCTGGCAACGGGGACTTCCCGAACACCTGACTGAGGAGAAGATAAATGGCCAAGGGTCAACTAAGAAGCAACCGCGAGAAGAAGAAACCGAAACAGACGAAGGCAAAACCGGCGGGCGCTGTATCGCAGTTTTCTGTCATGCAGCCGAAGCCCACGACCGCTTCTTCAACGGCCAAGAAACAATAGCGAAAACTGTCGATTTGGAGAGGCGTGCTCCTATCCTTTATCTCCCGGTGGCCGATACCTGATCGACGAAGCCTTTTGCATGGCCGCGAGTGTCTCATCAACGGTCAGCAAGGCGGTCGTCTGAAACGAGCTTAACGCTCCGCCTGCGCCGATCGCCAGCGCCGTGGCTGCCATCGATACGTTATCCGGAGCCTCCCACAGGCAGTATCCGTCGTGATCGCCGAAGGCATACCAGAAACCGTGCAGCTTTCCACCGACCGCTTCGATGTACTGCTTGGCTGCTGCCCGGCGGTCCTCGGGGTTCTTGATGAGCTTTGCCCATGTTGCTGGCGTGTAACTGAACTTGGTCAGGTAGAATGGCATCGGACTTCCTCCTTCGCTTGCATCCTCTCAGCGGTCAAAATGTACTGGATCAGGTGTTCTTAGGGTGACCGGTCCTTTGAAGCCGATACTTGCGCGAATGGGTGTCATTGGCAAGACTGGGCCTTTGCCATCATGGCGCAGGCCATCCCAACTTCCGCCGAGAGGACCACATCATCCATCCTTTGCGCCGCAATCGCTGGAAACCTGGCTCCTGAGTATCTGCCTGGGGGTCGTTTTCGGATTCGCGCAGCTATGGATGGCGAAAGCCTTCGCGCTGGCACCTGCGAACCTGCTGACGCCGTTCAGCTACTTCCAGATTTTGTCGGCAGTGATCTTCGGTTTTCTGGTTTTCCACGACATTCCGGATACCTGGACATTGACCGGCATCGTCCTGATCGTAGGCGCTGGCCTCTATGTATTCGGACGCAATACGCCGGCGCCAAATTGAGGTTCATTGCTGACGGCTTGGCGCGCCAGTTCTGCTGAGCTTAGGTCAATCGCGGCCTGATGAGTGAGATCGGACGGAATCAATAGGTCGCCCGGCCGCCGGTCAGGTCGAAGGCAAAGCCGGTGGTGAAGGTGCATTCCGGCCCGGCAATCCAGCTCACCATATTCGCCACTTCCTCGATCTGCAGCAGGCGCCCCATCGGGATCTTGGCGCGCATGGCGGCAATATGTTCCGGTGTCATTTCGGCGAAGAGGTCCGTTTCGACCAACGCGGGAGCGATGCAGTTGACCAGCACGCCGTCCAGCGCCAGCTCCTTGGCAAGCGCTTTGGTGAAGGCGATGACACCGCCCTTCGCCGCGGAATAGGCGGCAATGCCCGGAACGCCTTCCTTTCCGGCGATCGAAGCGACATTGATGATGCGGCCGGACTTCCTTGCGCGCATGTGGGCAAGGACAATCTTGGTGCAGAAAAAAACGCCGTTGAGGTCAATGGCGATGACTTTCTCCCAATCCTCCACGGGATAGTCCCAGGTGGGAAGCACGGGCCCATTGATGCCGGCGTTGTTAACGAGGATGTCAACGCCGCCCAGCCGGTCCATCGTTTCACTGAATGCTGCTTCGACCGAGCGAACGTCAGACACATCGGTCTTGACGACAAGCTCGGGTGAAAAACCTTTTGCCACTTCGTCCCATGCCGGGGTCTCGCGGTCCCAGATCGCAACTTTCGCACCTCGCTCATGCAATCGCCTGGCAATGCCAAGGCCAATGCCACGCATGCCTCCTGTCACAATGGCGATCTGTCCTTCCAGGTATTTCTCGGTCATAATGACTCCAACTTGGATAGGCCTAGTGCGCTTCCCGGCGACATGGAGTCATGTCGCCGAAAGGGAATCGCACCAGATCAATATGTTGGAGCAAATCCTTATCGCAAAAGTCTTCAACTTTTGCGGGATTTGCTCTAGGTGCCTTGGTATCCAAACATGCGCGGCAGCGCAAGGACGAGGTCCGGGAAGACCACAATCGCAAGCAAGGCGAGGAGCAGCGCAATCAGGAATGGTACGCCTTCCCTCACGATATCCTTGATCGGGATGCCCGTGGTGCCATTCACGACGAAGAGCAGCATGCCATAGGGCGGCGTGATCAACCCGATCATGCAGTTGACGACAGCGATGACGCCAAAATGAATGAGGTCAACGCCGAGGGCGCGCGCGGTGGGAAGGAATAGCGGGATGATGACAAGGATGATGGTCGTCGCGTCGAGCACACAGCCAAGCAGGAGGAAGAGCACCATTGTAAAAGCCAGAAATCCGGCCCTCGACAACTCGAGCCCAACCATGAACTGTGACAAGGTCTGGGGAATATTCTCGATTGCCACGATATAGTTGAAGATCAGGGCCGAGCCGATGACCAGTCCAACGGAGGCTGAAGAGCGGGCGGAGTCAACGAAGACCTCGTAGAGAGTGCGCGAGGTGAGAGACCGGTAGAGCAGCCCGGCAACCAGGAGCGCATAGAATGCCGCGACAGCGACCGCCTCGGTCGGTGTTGTGGCGCCGCCATAGATACCCGCAAGGAGGATGACCGGCATCATCAGCGCCGGAAGCGCCCTCAGCGTAACGCCGGGAATTTCGCGCAAAGGTACCGCCTCCTCGGCGGGAATGTTACGGCGATGGGCAATGATGGTGTTCATTGCCATCAACAGGGCCGTCATCAGCAAGCCTGGAATCACACCGCCAAGGAAGAGATAGCCAATCGAGGTATCGGAAATGAGCGCAAAGAGCACCATGGGAATGGATGACGGAATGATTGGGCCGATGGTTGCGGAGGCTGCCACAACGGCGCCGGCATAGCCCGGCGTATAGTGGCCGGTCCTGAGCATCATCCTGATTGAAACCTTGCCCACGCCTGCTGCATCCGCCACGGCGGAGCCCGACATGCCGGAGAAGATCAGGCTGACCAGAATATCCACCTGTGCCATGCCGCCCTTGAAGCGGCCGACAATGGCCTTGCAGAATTCGAGAAGCCGGTCGCTGATGGCGCCCACATTCATGATGTTGGCCGCCGTGATGAACAGGGGCACAGCCAACAGCACGAAGCTGTCATAGACGCTTTGAATGAACTGTTCCGAGGAGCGCGCCAGATCCTGGCCCGCCATGAGGAGATATACAACGGCCGAAACCACCATGCAGAAGGCAATGGGTGCGCCAATGGCAGCCATGAAGGCGAGAACGAAAAGCGCAACGCCGAAGGAAGAACTCACATGACGCTTCCTTCATCGTGATGGACGTAGGCGGAAATCTTGCCTTCCACTTCCTCCTTGCCGCGCAGGAAGTTGAGCACCACGCCGGAATAGCGCGCCATCACCACCACCATGAACAGGAGGTAGATGGAGAACACATAGTGCAGGCGAATGCCCAGCGTGTTGCTGCGCTTGATCTTGTAGAAGCTCACATAGTCAAAGGTCGGCAGGAATGCGGCGGCGAAAGCGATGATGATCATGATAGCCGAAATGGCGCCGAATATGCGTTGCGTCGGCCGGTTGACCGACAGGTAAAGCACGTCAAAGCGGATATGGTCGGCCGGGCGAAGGCAAAAGGCCCCTCCCCAGAAGACGATCCACAGCCACAGCGTGAGGCAGACCTCCACGGTCCAGCCCATGGGAACATTGAATAAGTAGCGGGCGGCGATCTGCACCAGAAACACCATGAACATGGCGAAAAGCATAGCCGCTACCACGCCTTCAGTGGCGTGGCGCAGCCATTGGGCAAGCTGCTTCATGGCAGGAACAGCCCGTCTGGCCTATTTCGCCAGGGCATTAACGGCGTCAACGACGCCGGCAGGCCAGGTCTTCGAGAAGTCCGAATCCAAATAGGCTTTCTGCACGGTGGTGCGGAATGCATCCAGGTCTGGCTCGTAGATCTTGAGGCCTTTATCCTTGAGGCCGGCAACCAGTTCCGCTTCCTTCTTGAGCTGATTCTGGCGACCGAATTCGCAAGCCTCGTCAGCCGCCTTCTGCAACTTGGCCTGGTTTTCCGGCGAGAGTGAATCCCACGCCTTCTTTGATACCGTGAGGTAGTTGAGATCGACGAGGTGCGAGGTCAGTATGATCTGCTTGGTCACTTCATAGTATTTTGCGTCCATCACGGTGGGAAGCGGATTGTCCTGGCCATCCACCGCACCCGTCTGCAGCGCCGTATAGAGTTCCGGGAACGGCACGGGCACGGGGTTGGCGCCCAGGGCCTTGCCCAGGAACTGCCAGGCCTCGGAGGGCGGCATGCGCAGCTTGATGCCGGCGAGGTCGGCCGGAGTCTTGATTTCCTTATCCGTGCGCAGGTTGATCTGGCGGCGCCCAAGATACATGACCGAGAGCAGCTTCACGCCCAGATCGGCTTCAACCTTGTCCTTGAAAGGCTGCATCAAGGGCGCATTGAACACGGCCACCTGGTGGCCGTCATCTCGCTGCCCGCAGGCGTGTTCAATCCCTATTCCGGCGTCAAAACTTCCATCTTAATTCTTGATAAATCTCTTGCCAAACAAGCCACCAGCATCGGTTTCTTCAAAATTGAAAACGATGGTTTCGGCCTAGGCGCCCAACGTCGCAACATCGACAAGAACGACCTGCCGCAAGTCAAAACCGAAATGGAAACTTTCCTCAACGCCCTGCGCAATCGTCAACCTACGGGTGAACTTGAATTCACATCAGGCCAAATCGTTGCGAAGGAAAAAATCGCGGCTAATGGTGACTATAATTTGAGTGGGGAGCGATATCGGAAAGGTGCAACAAATATTGGATTGAAATGGCCATTAGTCCCAATTGGTGAGCTTTGTGTGATTGAAAGGGGCGCATCTCCGCGACCGATCCACGACTTCATAACTGATGCCTCAAACGGTGTAAATTGGATCAAGATCGGGGACACTAAGATTGGTTCAAAATACATTATATCAACGAAGGAGAAAATAACTCCTGAGGGAGCATCCAATTCTCGGCGTGTAAAACCCGGCGATTTTGTCCTTTCAAATTCAATGAGCTTCGGTCGCCCATATATTATGGCTACTGATGGGTGCATTCACGACGGTTGGCTGCTCCTCAGAGATCAGTCAGAACAATTGGACCAAGACTTTCTTTACAGCATACTCGGTTCCAGGCTCGTTTACGCCCAGTTTGAACAGGCTGCTACGGGCGGAGTGGTCAATAATCTCAATAGTGAAATTGTTCGCCAAGTCAACATTCCCCTGCCGCCGCTGGATGTGCAAAAGGAGATTGTGGCGGAGATTGAGGGCTACCAGAAAGTCATCACCGGAGCCCGCGCCGTCCTCGACAACTACCACCCCCACATCCCCATCAAGCCGGAATGGCCAGTAGTTCGACTGGCAGACGTTTGCGAGACCATTACTGATGGCGATCATCAACCACCGCCAAAGGCATCTTCCGGTGTGCCCTTTGTTACAATCTCAAATATTAATGACGATCACGAATTGGATTTCACAAAAACATTTTTTGTTCCGGACTCATATTATGAAAATCTAAATGCATCCCGCAGACCAAAAGAAGGTGACATTCTTTATACAGTCACAGGGTCATATGGCATTCCGGTATTGGTTCCCGCGATTTCCAAGTTCTGTTTCCAGCGCCACATCGCGCTCATTCGTGTTGGTCCTGAATTGCTAAACAAGTTTTTGCTGGCACTGCTGGCATCGCCATTCATGATTCAACAAGGTCACGAAGCAGCAGTTGGTGTCGCCCAAAAAACTGTCTCTCTGGGTTCACTGCGAAATTTTAATATCCCCCTCCCTCCTCTTTCCACGCAACAAGCCATCGTGGCTGAGATTGAGGCGGAGCAGGCGCTGGTGGCGGCGAACCGGAAGCTGATTTCACGTTTTGAGGGTAAAATCCAGGCCACCCTCGCCCGCGTCTGGGGTGAATAGGGACTGAATAACCGGAACGGAAACAGGAAGCATTTCGCCGCAAATAATGCGGAGAATGCCCTGCCTTATTTTCACAAGACATATTAACCTTTTATAATCAATTGGCTACAGGCATCTTCTGACCCTTTACATCATATACACCTAATCGACACATCCCAAATATGTGTCGATAGAATTGTAAAATATCGACATATAACCTTGACCTGTCGATTCAATCGACATATGTTGCGGATATGTCGATAAAACCGAAAAACGTAAACATATCAGATTGGCGCCCTGACAAGCCCTATAACGCGCTTCCTCCCCTGCCGCCCAAGGCGGAGATTGAAACGCATGCCGTGCTCAGGCAGTGCATCGCAGCACGCGCCGCTTTAGGTGAACTGAAACAGGCTGCCAGGCTCATCCCCAATCAGGCCATGCTGATCAGCACGCTGCCCTTGCTGGAAGCGCAGGCCAGCTCCGCCATTGAAAACATCGTCACCACAGCCGACAGGCTGTTTCAGCACATGGGCCGCGATGAACACGCCGATCCCGCCACCAAGGAAGCCTTGCGTTACAGCCGCGCCCTGTTTGAAGGCTTCAAAACCCTGAACCAGCACCCGCTGAACACCCGGACCGCCGAGCGGATCTGCAGCCGGGTCAAAGGCGTGGAAATGGCCGTGCGCCGTGTGCCCGGGACAGTGCTGAAGAATGATGCTACCGGCGAAACCATCTACACGCCGCCTGAAGGCGAAGCGCATTTGCGTGAATTGCTGGCGAACTGGGAGCGCTTCATACACACCGAAACGGCCCTCGATCCCCTGATCCGCATGGCTATCGGCCATTACCAGTTTGAAGCCATTCATCCCTTCACTGACGGAAATGGCCGAACCGGCCGTGTACTGAACAGCCTGTTCCTGATTCAGGAAGATCTCCTGACCCTGCCCATTCTCTATTTAAGCCGTTACATCATCCAGAACCGGGCCGGCTATTACAGCCTGCTTTTGCAGGTGACACGCGAGGATGCTTGGGAACCATGGCTCCTCTATCTCATCAAGGGCGTTGCGGAAACAGCGAACTGGACCACGGCCAAAATTTCGGCGATCAGCGCGCTGACAGATCATACCTTTGCTTACGTGCGCCAGCGACTGCCGAAGATTTACAGCCATGAACTGGTCAGCCTGATATTCGAGCTGCCCTATTGCCGGATCAGCAACCTGACCGAAGCCAAAATCGCCAAGCGGCAGACCGCCTCGCTTTACCTG
>CAZAMS010000118.1:0-6283 GCA_964486305.1 uncultured Aestuariivirga sp. | reverse complement strand
GACCAAAAATGGCGCGCTGTTGTTGGACGCGGTAATTTTCTTTGATTTGCAAGCGGCCGAGGACTTTGCCCACCGCCGGGTGCGGGCAGGCCAGCAGGTTTCCAAAGCCCGCTTCCTTGGGGCACAGATGGCGGCGTATTTGCAGGGTGGCCTCTGGCTTGACAACGCCCGCCGGGCCAATGCTCTGGCGCGCAAACTGGCGGAAGGGTTGCGCCAATCATCGGTGGTCCGAGTTGCCCATCCGGAGAAGGCAAATATGGTCTATGCCATAATGCCACGCGCGCTGAATGACCGGTTGAACGCGGCGGGTGTCAAATTTTACCCGAGGATGGCAAATGAACTTGTTGGCCAGATCAAGGAAGATGAGATTGTGGTACGCCTTGTGCTGTCCTTTGCAACGCCAGAGACCGATGTGGACGGGTTGCTTGAACTCGTTCGCGCGGGATAAATGAATGCAGGTGATCTTTCCGACTGTTGGCAATCTTAATTGGGGCGACGGCAATGAGTCTGCTTAACATCCGGTCTGCGGTTGAGGAAGCGGATCAGCGTATCCGCCCCCATGTTCTTGAAACGCAGCTCAGGCGCTCTGACCATCTCTCACGGCTGACGGGGGCGAACGTTCTCTGCAAGCTTGAAAATCTGCAGGTTACAGGTTCATTCAAGGCCCGCGGTGCTGCCAACAAGATTGCCAGCCTTACCGCTGAACAGCGCATCCGCGGCGTGGTCACGGCGTCGTCAGGCAATCACGGTGCAGCAGTTGCCGCCATGCTCGCCCGTTCCGGCGGTCGCGGTATTGTTTATGTGCCGACGACCACGCCACAGGTGAAAATCGATGCGATTCGCGACTATGGCGCTGAAGTGCGTTTTCATTCCGATGATTCGGGCGAAACCGAAATTTTTGCCCGCGCCTATGCTGAAGCTGAAGGATTGGCCTATGTGTCACCCTACAATGATCTGGCGGTGATTGCGGGCCAGGGTACCATCGGTGCTGAAATTGAGCGGCAGGCGCCAGACACGGACATGATTGTAGTCTCCGTCGGTGGCGGGGGTTTGATTTCCGGCATTGCCGGATTTCTGAAAGGCCGGAATTCAGGTGTGAAAATTATCGGGGCGTCACCCCGCAATGATCACGCAATGTTATGCTCAGTGCGGGCTGGCAAAGTGGTTGCCCATGCAGATGCACAGCCAACACTCTCTGATGGCACAGCTGGATGTGTTGAACCGGGTGCTATTACGCTTCCCTTCTGCCGTGAGCTCGTGGATGACTGGGTGCTCGCCAGCGAAGAGCAGATTGCCGACGCAATGCGGCGCTATATGACCTATGACAACCAACTCATTGAAGGCGCGGCAGGCGTAGCGATTGCCAGCCTCCTGAATATCGCTGCCACGCAACCTAAATCAGTAAAAGACAAAACCATTGTGGTGATCATCTGTGGTGCACGCATTGATTTGTCGAAGCTGGCGAAAATCCTTGTTTGATCAGGAGATGATTTCATGATTACCGGCCAACCCAAACTCATCTTGCGATTGGAAGGTCTCGTTTTGTTTGCTGCAGGCCTTGCCGCGTTCCTTTATCTCAAACAATCCATCTGGATATTTGCAGGCCTGTTCCTTGTGCCAGACCTCAGCATGGCCGGCTACTTTGCGGGTCCAAAACTCGGTTCAATTATCTATAATATTTTTCACGCTACAATTGATCCGCTGCTCCTGGCCATCTATGGTGTGCTGTTTGGCGAACTCTTTGCACAGGTTCTTGCCAGTATCTGGCTTGCCCATATCGGCCTTGATCGCGCCATTGGCTACGGCCTGAAATATGCAACTGACTTCAAGGATACCCATCTCGGGCGCATCGGCGGGCCAGCGAAATAAAAGGGGCGCTTGCATGAAGCGCCCCCGCAGTAAAAATTAAGCAGCCTTTTTTGCTTCAAGCACTTTCTGCTCGTTCGCACTGCGAATGGCAATCGTGCGTGGCTTCACAGCCTCAGGAATTTCGCGCTTCAGCGAAATATGCAGCAGGCCGTGGCTCAAATCGGCACCGGTCACTTCTACGTGATCGGCAAGCTGGAAGCGGCGCTCAAAATTGCGGGCCGCGATGCCCTGATGCAGATATTCAGCTTTTCCATCAGTCTTTTCGACCTTCTTGCCGGTAACAGTAAGGGCATTGCCCTTTACTTCGAGATTGACGTCAGCGGCCCCAAAGCCCGCAATGGCAATGGTGATGCGGTATTCATCTTCGCCAACGCGCTCAATATTATAGGGTGGATAGGCAGGAGCCTCGAAACTTGCGGCATCATCAAGCATGCGGGCAAGATGGTCAAAACCAATGCTGGAACGGTAAAGGGGGGTAAAATCAAACATGTCACATTCTCCTAAAGCAATGCGTTAATGGCGGACCCACAATTGGCACCCGCCCCAGCAGAGATGGTTTTTGTCCACCAGCTTTCAAGGGCCTGGGTACAAAAAAATGAACTGAAAATGAATGGCAGGTTCTGATTGCATTCAACTTAGGGGGGCTAGTTTCGGTGTCATCGATGGCCAAGGTGGTCGTCACAACAAAACGAAACGCAAACCCTGGAGAACCAAAATGATTACCAAGTCCCTCATCGCTGCTGCGGCAGTTGCTGTTTCCCTGACCGCCCTTGCCCCTGTTCAGCAGGCGCAAGCCAAGACCTTTATCGACATCGACGTAGGCCTGGGCGGCGGTGGCTTTTATCCCGGTTATGGTTACGGTGGTGGTTACGGCGGTGGTTACGGCGGTGGTTACTATCCTGTGATCGACCCCTACTATGGCGGCGGCATCAGCTGCCACAAGGGCAAGAAGATCGTGAAGTGGGCCGGTTTCCACAACGTGAATGCATTTGATTGCAGCGCCCCAGTTTACCAGTACAAGGCCTGGAAATTTGGCAATGCCTACAAGGTCAAGGTCAACATGTCTGGTGACATCATCAAGGTAAAGCCTTGGTTCTAAGCCCCTCTCTGAACCGGAACGCTCACAAGGCGTTCCGGCCCCCTTTTGCCTTGTTTCTGCCATGAACTTGAACGGCAGATGAACGGGGCCATTAGCTTCTGTTCAGCAACATTCTGCCATGATCTCGTTCAATAAGGCTGGGGAGCCTACGGTTATGGAGGGCGGTGCTATGCTCAAGAAATTCTTATTGGCGGCTGGCCTTGCGGCGACCTTTTCCCTTTCAGCACAGGTTGCCGAAGCAAAAGTAAATGTCACTATCGGTATCGGTCAGCCCGGCGGCTACTGCTACTACAATTACGATCCCTATCGTTGCGGTGGCTATGGCTATTATCCACGCCCCGGGTATTTTGTCCCCCATCCGATCATCAGGGATCGCGTATCCTGCAGGGAAGCGGTCTGGGAGCTGCAGGACTACGGTTATCGCAACATTATCACGACAAACTGCGGTGGCCGTACCTATTCATTCGTAGCCAGGAAGCGCGGTGAAAAGTTCAGGATCAGGTTTGATTCCTACAGGGGTCGAATCTCATCCGTTCGTCATATTTGACCTGATTAAAGTGAAGGGGAAAACATGATGCTGACACGTATCATCAGTCTCGCGGCCTTGGCCGCAATTACGGGCACTCTACTTGTACCAAGTGTCGCCGAAGCGGGTTCCCGCTGGATCCCACGTTTTTTCCAGCCTGACTACTACACCTACTACCCGCGTCCGCGTGATCTTTACTCGCATGATTTTGACGATGACGAGTACTATGACGATGATGGGCGCCCGCTTTCCTACTACGATCCGGATGACGACTATTATGATCCTCAGTATCGGGCTGACGACGATGAGCCGGTCTACACCGCACCAAAGAAGAAGAAAAAAACCGTCAAGGCTGTTCCCGTAACCAAGCCAGCAGTTAAGAAATCCGTGGCAGCGACCGAGAAAAGAACTGTAATTACGACAGAAAGGAAAGCTGTGGCTTCGGTGGAAAAGAAAGTTGTTCCAGCCACCACGGGAATGTCTTGCGACAAGGCTGAAAAGATTGTTTCGGGCTATGGTTTCACAAGTGTGAAGCCCACCATCTGTACTGGCCAGATTTTCGCTTTCAACGCCACGCGCAGCGGCAAGGCCTATGTTATCAAGCTGAGCTCTGCTAGCGGCGAACTGACCGAGGTTAAGAAGGTTCAGTAGGTCTTGTTCCTTGCCCATATTGGGCCTCTGCTTTAGAGCAGGGCCCCATGGAGTTGATTTCAACACCTGAGAATCCTGTGCCGCGTGGTGCCGATTGCACCCGCGTGGTGACGAGCGATGGTTTTCATTTGCGCGCCATGTCCGTGCGCGTGAGCAACGCCAAAGGAACAGTTGTCCTTCTTGGCGGCCGTGCTGATTTCATCGAGCGTTATTTTGAAACGGCGCGCGATCTTATGGGAAAGGGCTACTGTGTGGCCTCGGTCGATTTGCGCGGGCAAGGCGGCTCGCAACGGCTTACCAAGAACCGGCAGCGCGGCCACGTCAACAATTTCGAAGAATATGACGAAGACATCCGGGCCTTTATGACCCAGGTAGTTCTGCCCGATTGTCCCCCGCCCTACTATGTGCTGGCCCATTCAACCGGCGGCCACATCATTTTGCGCCTCATCCGCACGCGCAACTGGTTCAAGAAATGCGTGCTGGTGGCCCCTCTTATTGACCTGAATTATGGGGCCTGGCCCGTTTCCATAACCCGTATCCTGACTACGCTTGCGATGGCCCTGCGGTTGCACTGGGCCTATCTGCCAGGCAGAAGGCACACACCCTTTGGAAGGAATGATTTTGCGGGCAATCCTTTGACTGGCGATCAAAAACGCTGGAACCGGGATAGTGCAGTATTGGAGGCAGCACCAAATCTCAGCACCGGCGGCCCGACTTTCGGCTGGCTGTCGGCGGCGCTCGATTCAATTTCCACCCTGCGCGCAATGAAGAGCCAAAAGGGCCTGAAATGTCCGGTTCTGATAGTTGCCGCTGGCCTGGACAGCGTGGTGGACAACGAGGCAACACGGCGCTTCGCCGAAAGGGTGGCGGGTGTATCGCTCATCTTTATTCGTGAAGCCCTACATGAGATTCTCCTCGAAAGGGATGAAATCCGCCAGCAATTACTGGCGGCCTTTGATGTCTTCGTGGCGGATAAGACTTAAGGTTCTCCGTGCCGCTTGTTCAGGGTTTCCGGTGAATTGCCTTTGTCATAGGGCCATGCTATTGGCGGCCCAATTCCACACAATAAAGAAAGTCCCGGCGCCCCATGAATTTGCGCAACATTGCGATTATTGCCCACGTTGACCATGGCAAGACCACCATGATCGACCGCCTCCTGTCCCAGTCCGGTTCTTTCCGCGAGAACCAGAAGGTGGCCGAGCGCGCCATGGATTCCAACGACCTTGAGCGCGAGCGCGGCATTACCATTCTGGCCAAGGTGACCTCGCTCGTTTGGAAGGAAACCCGCATCAATATCGTGGACACGCCGGGTCACGCCGATTTCGGCGGCGAAGTTGAACGCATTCTCAACATGGTTGATGGCGCGGTGCTGCTTGTTGATGCCGCCGAAGGCCCCATGCCGCAAACCAAATTCGTGCTGCAAAAGGCCTTGAAGATCGGCCTGCGCCCTATCGTGTGCATCAACAAGATTGACCGCCCGGACGAGCGCCACAATGAAGTGGTGAATGAGGTCTTTGATCTCTTCGCAGCCTTGGATGCAAGCGAAGAGCAGCTCGATTTTCCCATCATCTATGGCTCTGCCAAGCAGGGCTGGATGGCCACCACACCAACCAATGCCCATGATACCATGGCGCCACTCTTTGATCTCATCGTGTCGCACTTCAATCCGCCGGTGATTGAGGAAGGCCCCTTCCGCATGCTGGCCACAACCATTGAAGCCAATCCGTTTCTGGGCCGGGTTCTCACGGGCCGGGTTCGCTCCGGTTCAGTGAAGGCCAATCAATCGGTGCGCGCCCTTTCGCAGGAGGGCAAGGTCGTGGAGCTGGGCCGCATTTCAAAGGTTCTGGCCTTCCGCGGCCTTGAGCGCGTGCCGGTGGACGAATGCTTTGCGGGCGACATTGTTGCCATCTCAGGCCTCACCACATCAACCGTGGCGGACACGATTTGCGATGCCATGGTCAATGAACCCATCAAGGCCCAGCCCATTGATCCGCCGACGCTGACCATGACCTTCCGCATCAATGATGGACCGCTTGCCGGCAAGGAAGGCGACAAGGTGCAAAGCCGCGTCATCCGCGAGCGTCTGCTCCGCGAAGCCGAAGGCAATGTGGCGTTGAAAGTCACCCCTTCCGAAAATG
>CAZAMS010000117.1:0-7474 GCA_964486305.1 uncultured Aestuariivirga sp. | reverse complement strand
TACTTCTGTGCGACCCCTCGCGATTTTGGGCTAGGATATAGCTCCGATTCTCTTCATTCTCCGGGATGCGACGCACCAGAAACCCCACAGTCCAACAAACCTTCCAATAATGAATTTACCCCCAAACTCCTGACCGCTCTGCGTGAGGGTTACAATCCTGAAGCCTTTCGCAGGGATGCCATGGCAGGCCTCACCGTTGCCATCGTTGCCCTTCCCCTTTCCATGGCCATTGCCATTGCCTCCCATGCCAGCCCGGAGAAAGGCCTTTATACGGCCATTGTCGGCGGCTTCATCATCTCGGCCTTCGGTGGCAGCCGCTTCCAGATCGGCGGCCCTGCCGGCGCCTTCATCGTCTTGCTGGCCTCCATCATTGACCGCCACGGGTTTGATGGCCTGCTGCTGGTCACCCTTATGGCCGGTGTCATTTTATTGGGCGTAGGCATCTTGCGGCTCGGCACATATATCAAATACGTCCCCCATCCCGTCACCGTGGGTTTCACCGCTGGCATTGCGGTCATCATCTTTGCCAGCCAGATCAAAGAACTTTTTGGGTTGAAATTGGCGGGCGCCGAGCCCGCCGAGCTCGTGCCGAAATTGCGGTCCTTATGGGAGGCCCTTCCCAGTGTGAACAGCAGTGCCGCCGTGATCGCCGTCCTGAGCGTCGGCGTCATTCTCGCCTTGAGAAAATACCGGCCCCATTGGCCCGGATTTTTGATTGCGGTGGCGATCGCCGCCTTTCTCGCTTTTGCCCTGAAACTCGATGTCGAAACGATCACCACGCGCTTTGGCGGAATCCCGCGCACCCTGCCTTTCCCCGCTTTGCCAACGATCAGCTTCGATAAAATAGTTTTGCTCCTGCCCGATGCTTTGGCGGTTGCCCTTCTGGGTGGCATTGAATCGCTGTTGTCGGCAGTGGTGGCCGATTCCATGACAGGCCGCAGGCACCGGTCCAATATGGAGCTGGTAGCCCAGGGCCTGGCCAATATTGCGTCCAGCATTTTCGGCGGCATCACCGCCACCGGCACCATTGCCCGCACCGCCACCAATGTGCGCGCCGGGGCCCAGGGCCCCATCGCCGGCATGCTGCACGCGGGCTTCATCCTGCTTTTCATGCTCTTGGCCGCACCCCTTGCGGGCTATATTCCATTGAGCGCCCTTGCCGCCATTCTCGTTGTCGTGGCCTGGAACATGGCGGAAAGAGCCGAATTCAAATTGCTGCTCATGAATTCCAAAGCCGATGCCGTCGTGCTGCTCTCCACATTTCTGCTGGTGATCTTTGTCGATCTGCCAACCGGAATTGTCGTGGGCGTGGTTCTGGGCTGTCTCATGTTCATGCACCGCATGGCCGAGGCCATTGCCATTGAAACCCATCACCACGCCGATGAAAAGCAGGATACCGAATACAAGACCGAACCCGGCATTATCATTCACCGGATTTCAGGCGCATTTTTCTTTGGCGCGGCAAGTGCCGTGTCGGCAACTCTCGAGCGCATTAATGAAGTGCCCAAGGCCTTCATTCTGGACTTCGCCCAGGTTCCCTTCGTGGATTCTTCCGCCGCCCACGCCCTGCTGGGCTTCCTGAAGAAAGTGGCCAAACAGGGTGCTCCGGTCTATCTGACTGGGGCATCCGTTCATGTGCGCCGTGAGCTCATTCGCAATGGCATCAGGAAACCGGATGTGCGCTATGGTCAGTCAGTGGAAAGCTGTATTGCTGCAATCAAGCAGGGCCTTGATTTTGACTCAAGCGATGAATAACCACAAAGGAAATTGAGGAGTCTTGGAATGATGAAATCGAAATTGTTGTGTGCGGCACTTCTTGCCAGCACGTTTTCCCTGCCGGCGCAGGCCGCGACCTGCGGAAACAATGGTTCAGGTTTCCCGGCCTTCATCAAGGCCTTTCACAAGGAGGCAGCCGCTAATGGCATAGGCCGTCAGGCCCTCGCGGTCCTCGACGGCACCACTTACGACGCGGGCATCATCAAGAAGGACCGCGCGCAGAATATTTTCTCCCAAAGCTTTCTTGAATTTCAGGCCCGCATGATAACGGATTACCGCATCAAGCAAGGGGCAGCATTGGTTCAAAAGCATAAGGCCATCTTTTCCCGGGTTGAAAAGCAGTTCGGCGTTCCCGCCCCGGTGATGGTTGCCTTCTGGGCCTTGGAGACGGACTTCGGCGCCAACACGGGTGACTTGCCGACGGTACAGTCCCTTGCCACCTTGGCCTGGGATTGTCGGCGGCCGGAAAAATTCCGCCCTCAATTGATGGCAGCCCTTGAACTCATCCAGCGTGGCGATTTGCATCCCGATGAAATGCGCGGTGCCTGGGCCGGCGAAATCGGCCAGACGCAATTCCTCCCCTATGACTACAATGAAAGCGCCGTTGATTTTGACGGCGACGGCAGGCGCGACCTGCGCGGCAGCATTCCCGATGTCATGGCGTCGTCGGCAAATCTCCTGCGCAAACATGGTTGGCAGCCCGGACAGCCCTGGATGCAGGAAGTCCGCGTGCCGCGTGAAATGCCATGGGAAGAAGCCGATATCGCCATCCAGCATCCGCGGTCCCAATGGGCCAAATGGGGTGTGAAGATGGCCAACGGAAAACCCGTCAAGGCCGATGCCTTCCCCGGCTCCCTGCTTCTGCCCATGGGGAAAGACGGTCCGGCCTTTCTCGTCTATGACAACTTCACCACCGCCTATCTCAAATGGAATGAGTCGCTGGTCTACTCCACTACCGCCTCCTATCTCGCCACCCGCATTGCCGGCGCGCCGAAAGTCAGCCGCGGAAATTCCGAAGTCACGCCCCTTACTTACCAGCAGATTGTGACGCTCCAAAAAAAACTGGCTGCCAAAGGCTATGATGTCGGCAAGCTTGATGGAAAGATTGGCGTAGGAACCCGGGCTGCCGTCAAGGAAGTCCAAGCCCAGCTCGGACTGCCCGCCGACTCCTATCCAACCATGGAACTCCTGTCGCGGCTTGACTGAGTCCACTCACTCGTGGCGCAGCGCCTCAATGGGATCGAGGCGCGCGGCGCGCCGGGCCGGAAAGTAGCCAAAGACCACGCCGATCAGGCCTGAGAACACAAAGGCCATGGCGACAACACTTGGGTTGACCGTGAAGGGAATGTTCATTGCATAAGCCGCCCATCCCGCAAGTCCGAGGCCCAGCAGAATCCCGATAATGCCGCCAAAAACCGCAAGAACAATGGCTTCAACGAGGAACTGGGTGAGCACCTGTTTCTCAAGAGCGCCGATGGCCAGGCGAATCCCGATCTCGCGTGTACGCTCGGTGACCGAAACAAGCATTATATTCATGATGCCGATACCGCCCACCAACAAGCTTACGGCCGCAACGGCACTCAAGAGGCCAGTCATCACTGTCGTGGTGGACGTCAGCGTGCTGACTATCTGTGTCATGTCACGCACGGAAAAATCATCCTCTTCGCCTGGCGGAACCCGGCGCTGTTCCCGCAGGATGTCTTCCGCCGCGGCCTGCACGGTGCTGATGGAGTCAGCTGAGGCCACGGCGATATAAATCGTCGGAATGCGCTGGCTCCCGGAAACGCGCCGCTGAAAGGTGCGAAGCGGCATGACAACGGTGTTGTCCTGATCCGTGCCGAAGGCCGATTGGCCTTTTCCCTTGAGGACGCCAATGACTTCGCAGGACAGATTGCCCAGACGCAGGCGCAGTCCCAATGGATCGGTCTGGCCAAACAGGACAGTTTTGACGGTTTGCCCGATCACACAGACGGAACTGGCCGAGCGAATGTCACCGTCCGAAAAAGGCCTTCCACTTTCAAGTGTCCAATCCTGGGCCACAAAGAAATCCGATTCGGTGCCGGTCACACTGGTATCGTAATTCTCCGCCCCGTAGACCACTTTTGCTGACCGCACCGACGCCGGGGCAATGGCGCGCACATCGGCAAGCTCGCTGCGCAGCGTTGCCACATTGCGCTCGGTGAAGCTGCGTACCTCGCCGCTGCCCCCGCCGGGTCCAAATGTTTCCCGCCCCGGCCGTGCAACAAGCATGTTGCTGCCGAGTTTGGACAAGTCTTCGGTTACCCTCTGCGTGGTGCCATTGCCGATTGTAACCATGGCAATCACCGCGCCCACGCCGATCACAACGCCAAGAAGGGTGAGGATCGAACGCAAAACGTTGCGGCGCACCGACTGGTTGGCAAGTTTGATGGCTTCCCACAGCATCAGGCGGCATCCCGCATTGTTTCGGACTCGATGCGGCCATCCACAAAGTTAAGCGTTCGGCTGGCAAATTCTGCCATGTGGGGTTCGTGAGTCACCATGATGACTGTGAGACCCCGTGATCTATTCAGCCCCATAAGCAGTTCCATGATTTCACGCGCCCGCACCGTATCCAGGTTTCCCGTGGGCTCGTCCGCCAGGAGAACAAGAGGATTGGTGACGATCGCCCGCGCAATGGCCACCCGTTGCTGCTGGCCGCCGGAAAGCTCCGATGGCGTGTGATGTTCACGGCCCTTCAATCCAACCAAATGCAAGGCCTCGATGGCCCTTTCGCGGCGCTCTCGTTTTGCGGTACCACGATAGATCAGCGGCAATTCAACGTTCTCTATGGCTGTCGTGCGGTTCAATAGATTATAGCCCTGGAATACGAAGCCCAGAAAATGTCGCCGGAGCAAGGCTCGACCATCGCGCGGAAGTTTTGTGACATCAACATCATTGAACAGGAACTTCCCGTGGCTGGGTGAATCAAGACAGCCCAGAATATTCATGGCGGTGGACTTGCCAGATCCCGAGGGTCCTATGATGGCGACAAATTCACCGCGGACAATGGCGAGATCAACGCTGTTGAGCGCCCGCACCATGCCGCCGCCCTCGCCATAGGTCTTGCTCACCCTGTCAAAGGTCAGAAAGGCGCCCACGCTTATTGCCCGCCTTTTCTTGCAGCCGTGATCAGAAGCGTATCGGTATCAATGTCTCCAGCGATCACCTCGGTCATCTTGCCATCTGACGCCCCCGTCTTGATGCTGAGAGATGCGGGAACATTGTCATTCAACGTCCACACCACGCGCTCTCCGGCAACTGTTTCTTTCTTTGCAGCTCTCTCGCCCCGTGGCATGCGAGGCAGGAACAGTCTTGAAAGACTGAAGCTTTCTTGTTTAGCCACGGCAGGCGGTGAATAGCGAAGCGCGGCATTGGGAACGAGCAACGCGTTGGTAATTTCCTGGACGGTAATTTGCGCCGTGGCGGTCATGCCGGGCCGCAGCGAAAGATCAGAATTATCAACGCTCAGAATGGCCTTGTAGGTCACCACGCCATCGGTGGTAAGCGGGGAGAATTCAATTGTTTCAATTTTCGCCGGAAAGCTGCGGCCCGAAAAAGCATCAACCGTGAACACGGCCCGTTGTCCGACTTTGACAGTGCCGATATCAGCTTCGTCAATATTGGCTTCAAGCTGCATGTGTTTCAGATCTTCAGCCAGCGTGAACAGAACGGGAGCCTGCAGGGATGAGGCAACGGTCTGGCCAGGCTCAACCGCGCGCTTCAGAACAATGCCGTCAACCGGCGACAGGATTTGTGATTTGTCGATGTCCAGTTGCTTCAATTCAAGATTGGCGGCGGCAATTTGAATATCGGCTTCTGCCGATGAAATGGCGGCAGCAGCGCGGGCTTGGGCGGCACGGGCTGATTCCAGATCCTGCGTAATCACCAATCCTTTTTTCTGCAAGGATTCCTGTCGTGCAAGGGTCAGATCGCTTGCCTTTAATGTTGCCTGGGCATCGGCAAGCTTTGCCTTGGCGCCCGCAACGCTTGCTTCCATGCTTCGCAGTTGTGCTCTGTACCTTTCCGAATCCAATTCGGCGAGAACATCGCCTTTTTTGATCAGACTGTTGCTGTCAACATTCACGCTCCGCACCACGCCAGACATCTCGCTTGAAACATCGGTCTGTGTCGTAGGCTGGATAGTTCCCGTCGCCGTCACGTTGACGGTAAGATCCGCCCGCGCCGATCGTGCTGTTTCATAGGTGACCCTGTTCGCGCTGCTTTGCGAATTTTTATACCACCAGAAGCCGCCGACGATGATGATGCCAGCAAGCGCCAGCCACAGCCCACGACGCAGGCCGCGGTTGACCCGAGTTCCTTGGCCAAGGCCCAAAACTTCTTCAATTTCTTGGGCATCTGGTAAATTCTGAATATTCATGGGCTCGCAGGTTTCAAAGGTTTAAACCTATATAGAGCTTAGACGGCCAAGGTCCAAATTTCCGGCGTTAGGCCGTTTGTTTTTGCGAAGGGATGCGCAGATTGCGCAATATTACAAATCCGCAAGGTATTAAGCCAACTAACAGGACGATGATGGCAGGCCTGAGGCCGAAGGAAAACATCAGGTTTGCTTTAACAATCCGCCAGGGATCGACACCCGTGGTCAAGCCATACCAGGCAAACTCTGTAATAGCGGTAAGTACGCAAGCGAGAGCAGCACTGATCGCCAACACCGTTGGCGTAAGGCTCACCCGCTTCGTGATGAATACCCGATAGATCATGAGAAGAATAAAGAAGCCAGTCATCAGCACGGCGGGGCTCACGTCAATTTTCGTTTGAATGAAATAGTGCAGCAATCCCAAAACTGCGATTGCATAGACCAGGCGATGCAGCACCTTCCATTTCTTGCCCAGCTTCCGGACCGCAGAATCAAATGACGTTGCCGCCAATAGGCTCAGGCCAATCAGTGCCACAAAACCAATGGTAAGGTAGAAGCGCAAGATGATTTCCGATGCGACGAACACAAGATCATATTTTGAATTCACGATGTAAAGCAGGAAATGGGTGAGTGCATAGGCAAAGGTAGTGACCCCCAGCATGCGCCGGATCAGCGCAATCTTCGGCCAGTTGAGCAGGCGCTGCAGCGGCGTGAGCGCCAGTGTGATCACCAGCAGGCGGATGGTCCAGTCGCCGACATGGCGCAATGCTTCCTTGACGGCCAAGGGGCCGAGCTGGTGAGTGAAGAACCAATAGGCAATGACGGCCGCAGGCAGCAGCGCCAGCGCCAGCGTCGTAGCCTTGAGCGGCGAAAACTTTCCCTGCCGGTCCGTAAGAGGTGTCATGGCGGCTCTCTACCAGCCCTTTCGTGAACTGTCTTTACACGAGCCTTCACCTTTTTGGGAGAAGTGGTGAAAACACAGGAAGGCAGAACTTGCGTCCCGCCTCTTGTCTGTCCGAACACTACCTGCTGCTCATGCCTTGAGGAAAGCAAGCATGTCGGCGTTCAACTGGTCCTTGTGGGTTTCGGCGAGACCATGGGGCGCACCCGGATAGACCTTCAGGATCGCGTGCGGCACAAGCTTGGCTGACGCCAGGCCCGCGGCTGCGATTGGCACGATCTGATCGTCATCACCGTGAACGATCAGCGTCGGCACGTCGAATTTCTTGAGGTCCTCGGTAAAATCCGTCTCCGAAAACGCCTTGATGCAGTCATAGGTGTTCTGGTGGCCGGCCTGCATCC
>CAZAMS010000116.1:0-4423 GCA_964486305.1 uncultured Aestuariivirga sp. | reverse complement strand
AGAAACCGCTGTCGGCGTGTCTGCTTGGCGTGCACTTCAAAACCCAAACTCGAAAATGTCTTCTGGCGCATGGATTCTCTCCCTCACCATCTTGAATCACATCGCAAACCAGCCGACAAGCAATTAAATCAGAGGCTCCCTTATGTAAACTTGGCAAACCGCTTCAGCGCTGCTCAAGCATCTTGGCTATTTCGGTGAAGCCGCGCGATTTTGCGTGGGCAAGAGGTGTAACGCCGTCGTTGTCGGCTTTTTCGGTATCGGCGCCGCCTGCAAGCAGCAACTTGACGATTTCCTGATGGACCGGACCGCCATCGCCGAGGATGACTGCTTCAAGGAGCGCCGTCCAGCCGAGACTGTTCACATGATCCACATCGATGGCGGTGGCCAGCAGAATGCGGACGGTTTCAGGGTGACCGTGATGGGCGGCGGGAATGAGCGCTGTGCCGCCATAGCGGTTGGTATCCCGCAGATTGGCTTTACCGGTGGCCAGGATCATTTTGAGAATGTCGTTCCGTCCTTCCGCGCCGGCATACAAAAATGGCGTGTCGTGGATGCTGTCCTTGGCGTTCACGTCAGCTCCAGCGCTGACAAGAGCGCGGGCGATTTCAACCAGATTGGCGCGCGTGGCCAGCAGCAGCGGAGTGCGGCTTTCAGCATCGCGTGTTTCCAGCGGCGCACCCCCGGCCATAAGCTCCAATGCCTTGCCGGTATTTCCCGTTTGCACCGCCTCAAGCAGCGTCATTTCCCGGTTTCCCTGTGCGAGACTGTTTGCGCCTCCGGTGGCCAGGAGCGCAATCACAAATACCATGCTCGCAAACAGTGTCTTTGAGCCGTTTCGTGAATTTTTCACGCACATCATATAAGCCATATATCAACTCAAATATCGTGCCGCCAACGGAATTTTTGAATCATCTTCAATTTCCTGTTGAAGCCCCCGCAATGCCGTGCAATTTTGCGGTGACATGGTCTCGGGCCAACAGGGGAAGGTTGGGGTGCCTCATTTTCGGCAGGTGTTGGGTCTTGTTCTGGTGCTGGCGTTTCTGCTGGTTCAGGCGGCAACGGCAGAAGCGGCCACAGTCAAAAAGAAACCCGTTGTTAAAGTTCCGGCATCGCCGCCCATGGTTTTTGCCATTGTGCGCAGTGGTGTCACGGGTTGCGAACCCAATTGCCCGCAATGGATTTCCGCCGAGGGGCAGATCATGCCGGGATCGGCCGGGCAATTCCGCAAGATTCTCAAGCAGGCGGGGAAAATGCGCCTGCCCGTGGTGATCACCTCCCAGGGCGGGGATGTTGAGGCAGCACTCGCCATGGGCAATATGATCCAGGAACGCAAGCTTGATGTGGTGGTGGGCTGGACACTTTTTACGGGCTGCAATCCAACGGTCAAAACCTGCAAGCTGCCAAAGGAACAGAAGGGCGTTTACGCTGGCCTTGCCATGACCGGCAGGGCCTATTGTTTTTCTGCCTGCCCTTTCATTCTGGCCGCCGGGCAGAAACGGATGGTTGGGACTGGTGCCATTGTCGGTGTGCACGAGATCAGCACGCAACCGGTCACCCAGCGCATCCGCTACAATGAAACCTACTGGATTGTGAACGGCAAGAAAAAGGTGCTCAGCCGCAAGGTGGTGAGCCGCAAGAACATCATCGGCAGGGTGACGACGAAACTCAGCAAGCCCTTCGACAGGAAGCTCAGGAATTACCTCACCACTATGGGGGTCAGCCTCACCATGCTTGACCTTCTCCATCTCGCCCCGCCATCGTCCATCCACAACCTCACTTTCGAGGAAATGAAATCCACCAAACTGATCACGGAATTTGGCTATGCGGCGGATCTGGTGTCCAACAGCCTGTGCAAAACCACGCCGCCGGCGGACAATTGCAAGGTTGAGAAAAGTTTCATTGTGGCACTCGTGCCGCCGCCGGCGCCCGCCAAAGCGCCTTCCACGGTCCCCGCTTACGGTTCGCCCATGACCTTCGCCATTGTGCGCAGCAGCCTTGCAGGCTGCGAGCCCACCTGTCCCGAGTCGATTTATGCGGATGGGAAAATCACGGCCGACACGCCGTCACTGTTCAAGGAAATTTTGGCGAAGACCGAAAACAGGCGCTTGCCCGTGGTTATCCGCTCCGATGGCGGCGATGCGCTTGCCGCAATGGCTATGGGCCGACTGATCCGCGCCCGCAAACTCGATGTGGTCGTCGCCACCATGCTTTTTGTGGGCTGTCCGGTTGCCAACAAGGATTGCCGATCAGCGCCGGACAAGAACGGCCGTTCCCTGGGTGCGCTCATCAGCAACCGGGATTACTGCAATTCCGCCTGCACCCTTGTTCTGGCAGCGGGGCAGAGGCGGCTGGTGGAATACAGCACGACGGTCGGCGTGCAAAAGCTCGTGCCCGAAAGGAAACCGGCAAGCGGCAAGGTTGTGAAAGTCTCCACCGCAAAAAAAACCGAGGATGAATTTCAGGGCGGCCTCGGCAAGTATCTTGATGAGATGGGAATTGGGCGTGAGCTCCTGGCAACGATGGACAAGGTTCCTCCCTTGGGCCTCAAGAACCTGACCTATGCCGAGCTTGCGGCAGCAAAACTGATGACCGAGCACGTGCCCATTGCAAACCTTGCGACCAACGCGATGTGCAAGGCGAAGCCGCCGGCGGATAACTGCATCAAGAGGTAGTCTGGGAGGCATTGATCGCACTGGGATTTTGCCCCAATAACCCTGCCTCAGTGTTTTTATCCGACAAAGGAAATGCAGCAAGGAATTGAATACCGCTCGGGGTTTGTAGTAATGTACTGACTTCAACACCTGCTGCTTCGGTGAACGCTGCACAGATCATATGTTCTGGTGATGGGTTTCGAGGCAGATGAGGAAGTGAGTACCATGAAAATCGCCTCAATGTTTATTGTCGTTCTTGCAATTTCAGCTTTCCAAGTTGATATGGCACAGGCAAAAATGTCCCGGTCGCCTGCCGACCAAGACCTGTACGAACGGGCGGTGCGAGAATGCAATTCCTGGAAGTACTATCCAAATGGGGCTCGCATTCACATCAACTACAAAAAGGGATGGTTCCGTTGTGACGACCGCCGCCATAGAAAAAAACGATGATAAGCAGCGCGTATGTGAAACGGATCGGGTGGTGACCGGAACGGGGTCAACCACATCAGGCTGACAGGTAAAATCTAAGACAATTCAATTCCAACAAGTCTTTGGCGCACCCGAAGGGATTCGAACCCCTGGCCTCTGCCTTCGGAGTGCAGGGTTTACCTACAAGTCGGGACAGTCAGGGACTAAAACAGCACTAAAATATTAGCTTTTCAATCCGCACTTGTCCAGATTTATCCCCTAATGTATTACATACTCATTCCATACAAACCTGAATGAGGCGGTTTACTTGGCGATGAACCTAAGCAAAGTTGGCGAGCGGGACCGGCTCAAGGCGCAACGAGAGCCGCACTGGCAGAGGCTTCGCGCGGGGTGCTTCCTTGGCTTTCGTCCATCAAAGCGCGGCGGCAAGGGAACTTGGATTGCCCGCGCCTATGACGCAGATTCGGGGAAATATCGCGTGAAGTCGCTTGGCGACTTCGGAACACTGCAGGGCAATGACATGTTCGCAGCCGCAAAGAAGGAAGCCGAGAAACTGGCCGAACTGGTAGAGGCAGGCGGGCATGTGCTCGCCAAGATCGAAACGGTTGCAGATGCCTGCAGAGAGTACGCAAAGACGCGGCCGGAGGCCATGCATCGCTTCCGGCGCTACATCTATGATAATCCAATTGCCAAGGTGAAGCTTAACAAGCTGCGCCGTCGGCACGTCAAGGAATGGCGCGAGGGGCTGGAGGCGCAACCCGCGCTCGTAAGCCGTCGCAAGAATGGCGCACCTATCCATCGGAACCGCGCGGCTTCAACCGTCAATCGCGACATGGCGGTTTTCCGGGCGGCGCTGGCAAAGGTGCTTTCACCCGGCGCTCCGAATAGCGAGGCGGCATGGCAGGAAGCCTTGAGGGCGGCCGCAAATTCAAATGGACGGCGCACCCTCTATCTTGATCGTGGCCAGCGCCGGAAGCTGCTGGATAATACTAGCTTTGAGGCCGCACCGTTCGTGCGCGCGCTCTGTCTGTTACCCCTGCGACCGGGTGCGCTCGCCGCACTCACAGCTGGCGATTTTGACACACGCACGTCGGAACTTAGCATTGGCAAGGACAAAACGGACAAGGCCCGGCGAATCCAGTTACCGCAGGAGGTGGCGGAACTGCTTGCCACTCAGTCGAAGAACAAGCTGCCGGGCGCAGCGCTTTTCATGCGCGCCAATGGCAAGTCCTGGAACAAGAATAGCTGGAAATTGCCGATTGCCGCTGCTGTGGAAGCTGCCGGGCTGCCGAGCGAAGCCACCGCCTACACCTTACGACATAGCACAATCACCGACCTTGTGA
>CAZAMS010000115.1:0-14464 GCA_964486305.1 uncultured Aestuariivirga sp. | reverse complement strand
CTGATATCGAGCCCGTCAACATGGCAGCGACTGACGCCGGCGTTGCCTTCGCGGCAAAGCAGGTCGATGCGGCAGTGACCTGGGAACCCGCCTTGAGTCAGGGGGCCAAGTCTGAGCATGGCCACATGCTGCTCACCAGTGCCGACAAGCCCGGCCTCATCACTGATGTTGTGGCCACAACTGCGGAAACCGCCGTGGCAAAGAAGGATGACATCGCTGCCTTCGTGCGCGCCTGGTATAAGGCAGTTGATTACAGCAAGAGCAATCCGGATGACGCCAATGCCATCATGGCCAAGGGTGTTGGCGGCTGGCTCGAAGATCCAAAAGTTTTCGCTGAAACGTTGAGCGGAATAGAATATCTCGACAAGGCGAAGAATATTGAATTCTTCGGTACTGCTGCAGCTCCCGGCCAGATCGAAAAGACCCTGGGTGCAGCGCTTGATATCTGGAAGAGCTTCGACCGCATCCAGGTTGAAGTGAAGCCAGCCGACATGATCGACTATTCCTTCATCAACGGATAGTTGGCCGTGGGCAACGCTCAAATTGCCCTGTTGAAAGTGCTGACCCCGCGCCGCGAAATTTCCCGTGGCCTGGGGCTCAGCGCGGGGGCGCTCGTTGCCGGACTGATTTTTCTGTTCTGGTGCGTTCTCACCTATGGCGGGCTGGTGGATACAACCTTCTGCCCGCCGCCACACCGGGTGTTGCTGGCCCTGTGGAAGGTGCTTGCCGACGGAAGCCTGTTCAAGCACGCATGGTCGAGCCTTGTTGTCATCAATCTTGGTTTTTTTCTGTCCTCGCTGATTGCCATTCCTTTGGGCATCATGATGGGCAGTTTCCGGATCGTGGCAGCCGCACTCGATCCCGTTGTGAACTTCATCCGTTACCTGCCAGTCACCTCGATGATCCCGCTGCTCATCCTGTGGATCGGCATAGGGCTCGAAGAAAAGGTCGCGGTGATCTTCATTGGTACCTTCTTCCAGCAGATCGTGATGTTTGCGGATGTATCGGCGCAAGTGCCGGATGAACTCTTCAATGCAGGCTATACGCTGGGAGCAAGCCGCCGCCAGGTGGTCATGAAAGTGTTGCTTCCGGCAACGCTCCCCGGCGTCATGGACGTCTTGCGCGTCACCATGGGCTGGGCCTGGACCTATCTCGTCGTGGCCGAACTCGTCGCCTCAAATTCGGGCCTTGGTTACATGAGCATGCAGGCCATGCGCGGACTTCATGCCGACCTGATCTTCGTGGCCATCCTGGTGATTGGCTTCCTCGGCATGGTCACCGACCAGATATTCAAATGGATCAAGGCCGTCTGGCTGCCCTGGGCCGGACAGCGCTGACAGGAGCACATCATGGGTGAAGTCTCAATCGAACGTGTCGGCCTCAGCTTCAAATCCCGCAAGGGTGATGACGTTATTGCGCTGAACAATCTGTCGCTGCAAATTCCCGACAAGCAGTTTGCGGTGATTGTCGGTCCCTCGGGCTGCGGCAAATCCAGCCTGCTCGACATCATCGCCGGATTGAAAGAGCCAACGGGCGGCCAGTGCAAGCTCGATGGCCAGGTCATCAGCGGGCCGGGTGCCGAGCGCGGCATGGTGTTTCAGAATTATTCGCTGTTTCCCTGGCTTACGGTCCTCGAAAATGTCGAGTTCGGTTTGAATCTGAAGAACGTCGCTGCAAAAGAACGGGTCGAGCGCGCCCGCCTCTATGTCAACGCCGTGGGGCTCAGCGGGTTTGAAAATTCCTATCCCAAGCAGCTCTCCGGCGGCATGAAGCAGCGCGTGGCAATTGCCCGCTCGCTCGCCAATGATCCTAAAATCCTGTTGATGGATGAGCCCTTCGGGGCGCTTGACAGCCAGACCCGCACGGTGATGCAGGAACTGCTCCTTGGCGTGTGGGAGAAAAACCTGAAGACGGTTCTGTTCGTCACCCACGACATCGACGAGGCGCTGTTTCTCGGCGAAAAAGTTTATGTGATGTCGGCCAGGCCCGGCCGCATCATCGACACGCTCTCGGTCGAATTCCCGCATCCGCGCAACTACGACATGCTGACGTCACCGCCTTGCCTCGAACTCAAGCGGCGCATCCACCACAATCTTCATACGGAAGTTCACAAGGCCATGGCCGCTGCGGCTGCCTGACCACAACGCAATACACAGATAATTGGGTGGATCATGTCTTCCAATACGGACTTGAATTTTGATTTAATAATCATAGGTGGCGGTTCAGCCGGCTGTGTCCTCGCGGGCCGGCTCAGCGAAAAACCTGGCAACAGGGTATTGCTGCTTGAAGCAGGCCCCCGTGACTGGAACCCGCTCATTCACATGCCGACCGGCGAGATTTTCATGGTTGGCAGTTCGGTCGACTGGCAGTTCAAGAGCGAGCCCGAGCCAAGGCTTGGTGGCTATCAGGTGCCCCTGCCCCGTGGCCGCGTTCTCGGTGGCAGCTCTTCGATCAATGGCCAAATCTATGTGCGCGGCCATCACCGCGATTACGACGAATGGCGCCAGCTCGGCAATACGGGCTGGGACTGGGAAAGCGTGCTGCCCTTCTTCAAAAAAACTGAAGCGTGGAATGGCGCTGCAAATGATTTGCGCGGCGGCAAGGGACCGCTGCGCACTGCCTTTGGCCGTTACAAGATGCCGCTTTTTGATGCGTTCCTCAATGCTGGCAAGCAAGCTGGATACAAATTCAATCCCGACTACAACAGTGACGATCAGGAAGGTTTCGTGTGGACCCAATACACCCACACCCATCGCTTCCCGATGCGCTGTTCTGCGGCGCGGGCCTATGTCTGGCCCGCATTGCGCCGCAAGAATCTTAGCGTGTGGACCAAGGCCCGCGTCCTTCGCCTTGTCATGGATGGCAAGCGCGTCACCGGCGTCGAGTTGGAACACAAGGGGCGAAGCCTGAGGGTTAATGTAAATCGCGAAGTCATTCTCTCGGCCGGTGCCTATCATTCGCCGCAGCTCCTCATGCTTTCCGGCATCGGCGATCCAGCAGTGCTTGCAAGCCAGGGCATTGATTGCGTCCACGCATTAAAGGGAGTGGGCAAGAACCTGCAGGACCACATCGGGTCCTTTGTCCAGCATCGCTGCACCAGGCCAATCACTTACTACAACATGACACAGCCCTTGAAGCTCGCGGCGGCGGTCCTGCAATATGTCTTCACGCGCAGCGGGCCGCTGGCGATCTTTCCCATGAACACCATGGCCTTTCTTAAAAGCGACCCCGCCCTTGAGCGACCCGATATTCAATACTACTTGCTTCCAGCCGCTATGAATCCGAACGGCTCACCCGATCATTTTCCAAAGTTTCATGGTTATAACATCCACTGGTGTGGACTGCGGCCCGACAGCATTGGCTATGTGGGCCTGCGATCACCTGATCCACGTGATGCGCCAGTCGTCGTGCATAATTATCTCACGGCAAAAACCGACCAGGCGCTGAACCGCTACGCTTTCCGCCTGGCGCGAAAGCTCCACGCGCAAACGGCCTTCGACGATTTCCGTGGTGAAGAACTCGACCCCGGCCCCGCCTGCACCTCAGACGACGAGATCGACAGCTACATGTCGCGCTTCATCTCGTCGCATTATCATCCCGTCGGCACCTGCAAGATGGGAACCGACGATACGGCAGTCGTGGACCCGCAGTTGCGCGTCCATGGACTTCAAGGCCTGCGGGTCATCGACGCCTCCATCATGCCCAAGTTGGTGGGAGCCAACACCAACGCCCCCACCATCATGATCGGCGAAAAGGGCGCCGACATGATTTTGTCTGCCGCCGTGCGCACTTAACAGCCGTCAGCCAGGCGGCAAAGGCGAGGGCCGCACCAGATCATCAACACAGGCGCTGTCGAGTTGAAATTTCTCGCCGTCAGCACCAAGCTGTCGCCGGAGCTCGCGCCACTATCCCGATACGGGCAAGTTCGCCATCATGACTGAATTGTCCCCGGAAGACGGCAACCCGCGCATGCTCGCCTTTGTCGGGCGCGAAGGCGAAGGCGGGGTGGATTACTGGGAAGGGGAATGAACGGGAGAGGTTGCGCGCTGCAATACAATGAGTTGCAAGCTTCTCTTAATCCGCTGCGTTAGCTTTGATCTGTGCCCTCACCCCCGCTCTCGCCTTGGCGAAGCTGAAGCTTCGCTTCGGCGTAGCCAGGTCGCGGACCCTCTCCCATACTCGGGTCAAGCCCGAGCACGGGAGAGGGCGAAACCTTTGGAGATTATCGCCTTCGCCCGTCACTTGTGAATGAGGTGAGCAGGTGAAGCCTGTTCTTTCTCCCTCACCCTGAGGTGCCTTGCGCCAGCAAGGCCTCGAAGGGCTGGCGGATGCAGGTGCTTCGAGGCATCGCAAGTGCGATGCACCTCAGCATGAGGGATTTATTTGCGTGCCGCACGGGAGAGGGCGATAATATTCAGAGCCTTTGCCTGTCCGAGGGATGAGAGAGGGCGAATACTGCAACTCGGCCCTATATTACCGCCAGATCGGCAAGGGTTCCCTGGGCCACGGCGAGGCGGGCGATGTCGAAGGGCTTGCTGGCCAGGACCGTCTCGATCGTTGCCGTCACATTGGCGAGGCGTTCGCCATCATCTTCGGGGAATGGCTCGAAGGTCAATAATGAAGCCAGCCCCGCGCACAAGATTCCTGACAGTCCCCTGTGTCAGAGACCGATGATCGCTTCTTCCATTTGGCAACCGTCTTCTGATTGACGCCATACCGTCCAGCCAAAGCCCTCAGGCTCTCTTGACTATGTTGTATTGCTCGACGGACTGCATCAGCGTTGTGGCGTTGCCGCGAAGAATTTGTCCTATAGTGCGTCCTTCCATTCCAGAGAAAACATTGCACCATCAAAACCTGGGATCAAACACCTAGACCCACGGCAATCCTTCTTTAAATATGACAATATGAATTTTCTGTCAGTTGGGATATTGCTATCGTGCCTCAACACTCGACGTAATGGAGGCAATCACTTCGGAAGCCTTCATGAACTGCGGGCCGCGGTTTTTGATACCGTGGCGTCTGGCTATCCAGTGGAAATCCGAATATGCGGTCCAGACTTGGCCCTGTTCATCCTCGAAAACCAGCAGGCGCACCGGCCAATCGAGGCCGGATTCGGGCTTGGCGGACAGAAACTGGGTGCCGAGTGGCGGGTTGCCAAAAACGATCAGGGTTGATGGCCTGATGTCAACGCCTGCATCCTTGGCGAGCTTGGCCTGGTCAATCACATCGAATAGCTTGATCCCCTTGGTTTCAACGTCCTTGGTGATGCGGTCAATGGTTTCCTGCATTGAATAGGCGCTCTTGGTCTTGACGATGCCATTCTCATGGGCAAAAGCGGTATTTGAAACTGGTGCTGCAAGAACAGTCGCTGCAAGTGCCATTACTGTGAGGCTGAAGTTTCTTCTGGTCATTTCTGTCTCCTGTGTTTTATTTTTCAGAGGGCGCGGCGTGACGCACTGCAGAGGGCAAGTGCAGAGCGTCACGCGCGCGGTTCCCGGCGGAGTTGAGGGGGGCACGTCCGGCCGGGCGGGGGTTACATCATGTTCGGGTCTTTCATTTCGGTCTTGAAAATATCTGCCGAAATGAGTTCGACAGGCGCGGTGCCGGTATTCTTCCACCAGTGGGCAAAGCCCTTGCCAAATTCAACGGCAACTTCACCCGCCTTGTGCACAATAGGTACTGCGCAGTTGGCGCGATATTCTTCGATGGTTCCGGAGAGGATGTAGATATTGGCAGGCCGCTCACTGTGCTCATGCCAGGGTACGACGCCGCCCGGCGCAATTGTTAGCTTGCGCATGCGGAGCAGTTGGCCTGCGAAATCACCACCCTTGGGGGTGAGATCGATTGATGCAATAACGGTGTCAGTCACACCAACGGGCATCATTTCGCCAGAGGTTACGGAACCATCCTTCACCTTGTCTGCCGGGCATTCGCCAGCGGCAGCCAAGTTGGCAAAAGCTATGAAGGCCACCGCGCTGAGGCCTGCGCCAGCGGCAATTCGATTAAGCTGCAAAAGTTTGAACATGTTTAAATCTCCTGAATTGAGCCGAGCAATTTTGGGATTGGGATACGCTGGCTTCGCTAACAATTTCTCAGATTGTTTGGCAGAATTGAAATGCCGACTGCCTCTGAAATCGATAGCTATGGCGTATCGACCTGCCACAAATGAAAAAGGGTCGCGCCCAATGGACCGACCCTGTCAAATTAAACTGAGTAACTATGTTGCTGGTTTCAGGAATCCAGGCCTGCTATCCGCTTAGGATACTCCTGCCAGGCTTCTCCCGTGGCTACGACACAGGTAAGACCTGCCGTGGTTGTAGCCGTTAGCGTCCAGGTTCCTTTGTCTGAAACAAATAGCTCGATAACGGAAGCTTGTCCGGCAAGACCAAGTGCCTGGCGGCTTTCCTGGAAGCGCTTGTCGAGGGCTTCGGTAATTTTCTCATGTGGTCCGCACTGCGGCGCTGCCTTCGTACTGCTAAAGAGTGCGGGAAGCGAGAGGAGTGCAAGACTTAATGTCATAATCGTTTTCATCGGCGTTTCACCTTGTGCTGCCGCCCTTCTCCATGATGCGCGGCTGTTAGGATGAATAATCGCAGGTCGGAATACAAAAATGAAATACCGCTTGCTTTCTGAATCGATAGTCTCTCGCTATGATGAATGCACAGTTTTCTGCTGCTGCGGGACGAACCGGCTATCTGAAAATGGAAATGCGCGCAGCGTTTTCACGAAACTTGCGACGGCCGGTGAATGGCGCCTCCCGGCCATCAATACGAGGCAAATTTCACGCCAGACTTCAGGTTCAATCATTGGGCTCGACAGCAACCCTGGCCAAACAACACTGAATTCCGGTAGGGTGCTTATGCCCATACCCCCGGCAACCATGTTTTGAATCCAGTCTTCGCGTTCACTGCGATAGATTGTTTTCAATTGGCATTGGTTGGCACGCATTATACCCTCAATGTGGCTCGTATACTCACAATTCACTCGTTCCAGATAACTCTCACCGTCCATGTCAGCCATCGCCACTGCATTTTGAGCTGCAAATCTGTGACCGGCCGGGAAAGCCACCAAAAACCTCTCCCAATAGAGAGGCAGAACATCAAAGCGATCAGGAAATTCTTCGGCCTGGGCCATGATTGCAATGTCAATTCCACCGTTCTCCAGTCTTTCAGCGAGCCTTTGGGGTGTCCCCTCCACCAGGCTCAAACTAATCCCGGGAAAGACGTTGCGAAAATTTCCAAGCAGCCCCGTAAACCGGGTCGGGCCTATCGTGCACATGATGCCAAGCGAGAAATTTGCGTCTTCCATGGTGAGAAAGCGCTTCGCCTCCCGGCGCACATCACCAAGCTCATTGATGATTTGCTGAAAGTGGGGCCGCATGAGATGACCAAGATCGGTCAGGTGTGTGAGACTGCGTTCACGCCGGAACAGCAACCCGCCCACCTCTTCTTCCAACTGCTGGATTGCGCGGCTCAGGGCGGGCTGCGAGACATTGCTGTTTTCTGCCGCCTTGGTGAAATTCATCGTTTCGCAGACTGCGAGGAAATATCGGATGTGGTGGATATCCAAACAAAGCCCCAATCAGAGATACAGTTCAAGCGACCTGCAGTTGCTTCGCAAAGCGGCTGTCGGAGAACGGGAATGCGCGTAAAGTCTTGATAAAACTTGCGACTGCAGGCGAGTATCGCCTACCCCCCATTGTCACCACGCAAACATCCCGTAGGACTTCCGGCTCTATGAGGGGGCGAACCTGAATTCCGGGGACTACCGCACTGAACTCGGGGATGAAACATATTCCCAATCCGCCTGCGACCATGTTCTGAATCCAGTCTTCGCGCTCGCTGGCATAACCCAAGTGTACAACGGCACCGCAGGAATCGGCCAATTCCGACAGGCGATCACGATACTCGCAATTAAGTCGGCGCAAATAGTTCTCGCCATGAATTTCGGCAATGGGGACCCCATTCATTTTAGAGAATCTATGTGCTACAGGAAATGCCACTACAAAACGCTCCTGATAAAGTGGCTCAATATTGAACCTCTCGGGAAATCCGTCGGCGGCGGCCATCAGCGCCACATCAATTTCGCCGGTTTCCAGTCTCTCGCTCAATCCTGCTGGCGTCCCTTCTGACATTTGCATGCTGATGCCGGGATATAATTGGGAAAATTTGGCGAGAATTCCGGTGAACCGGGAGGGCCCAATCGTGCACATAATGCCGAGGTTGAAGTTTGCCTCTTCAAGCGTCAAAAATCTCTTGGCGTCCCGCTTTACGTCACCCAACTCAGCGATAATTTTCTCAAAATGAGGTTTCATGAGGTGACCGAGATCAGTCAGGTGGGTCAGATTGCGTTCCCTGCGGAATAGCAGGCCGCCAACTTCTTCTTCCAACTGCTGAATGGCGCGGCTCAATGCGGGTTGCGATACGTTGCACTTCTCAGCGGCTTTAGTGAAGTTCATCGTTTCACAAACGCCGAGAAAATAGCGCAAATGATGAATATCCATATTTTTTCCCCTGACTACGCTGTTAATCATACAATTTTATCACAAACCCCCCTTGCAATTATCTAGCATGGCAGAGGCAGCGGGTGCCAATGCGGTAACGCTATGGATACCATAGCCAAAGGGCATTTCAGTTTCTGGCTGCTGACGGTGAAAGTAACGGAGACGAGGCCGCCGATGGCCTGTCACCACGTCAACTCGAAACCTACGGAGATCCTCATGATTAACACCAAAATTCTGGTCAGTTCTGCGATTGCAGCTCTTGCCACAGTAGCTGCATCCCAGGCCTTTGCCCAAAGTGGCCCTGCAGAAAAGCCCGGCTACACGTTTGAAAAATGCTACGGGATCGTGAAGGCCGGTCTGAATGACTGCGAGACATCGACGCATTCCTGCGCCGGTACGTCTACCGCTGACAACCAGGGTGATTCCTGGATCTATGTGCCCGCGGGCACATGTTCCAAACTCACCGGCGGCAGCAACGATCCCAAAGCATAACTCACTATCCCTGCAGAATTGTTCCTCGGGTCAGTTAAGCGGAAGGAGAATTTTATGAACGTTCAATCCCACACTTCACCTCTCCCTGTCGTAGCTGGTATAGGCCTTCGCTCACCCCATATGCGTGAGGTTCTCGAACGTCGCCCCTCCGCTGGCTGGCTTGAGGTCCATGCTGAGAATTTCATGAACCGCGGCGTTGGCTCCACCATGCTGGAGGACATCCGCGGGAGTTATCATTTGTCCATCCACGGCGTGGGTCTCTCGCTCGGCTCCGCCCGTCCAATGGACAACAGTCACCTTGACCGACTCAAGGAAGTTTGCCGCCGCTTCGAGCCAGCGATGGTTTCCGAGCACCTGTCATGGAGTGTTGGTGATGGCATCTATCTCAACGATCTGCTGCCAGTGCCCTATGACGAGGAAGCGCTGGATATCGTGGCCAACAACATCTCGCGCACGCAGGATGTGTTAAAGCGCACCATACTAATAGAAAATCTATCGGCCTATGTTGGATTTGCCAGGTCAACAATGGCGGAACCCGAATTTCTTGCCGAACTTGCCAGACGGACGGGCTGCGGGCTGCTCCTCGATATCAACAATGTTTATGTGTCTGCGCAAAACATGGGGTTTGATGCTGAAGCCTATATTGCGGCGCTGCCCGCTTCCCACATCATGGAAATACATCTCGCGGGGCATGTCAAAAATGAAACGCCGGACGGACCGGTGCTCATTGACAATCACGGTTCGCAAGTTGCCCACCAGGTGTGGTCGCTCTACGCCTCGACTATTGGCAGAATTGGCAGACGGCCAACTCTCATAGAATGGGATTCGGCATTGCCAACACTGACGACACTGCTCGGCGAGGCGATGTGGGCCGATCTGCTTGCTGGCGCTATGGCTATGGACAGGTCATTTCGCGACAATCCACCAAATAACCGGTCACCGCACACAAATCATTTTTCCAGCATTTTTTCCCTCAACGGGCAACAACCTGTGCAGGGCCACAACCTGTGCAATTGAATCAAAACATTTGGGAGGATTACCATGGCTAGTCTACTCGCACTGCAGGATATCATGACGACTGCCATTCTGGGCGGTGACAGCAGGCCCATCGCCAATGAGCTTCTAGCAGGCCAGGCAAACGCCGCTACGCGTTTCAACATTTTCCGCAATAATTCGTTTGCATCGCTCACGGAATGTTTGAAGGCCGTGTTTCCCGTCACGGTGCGATTGTCGGATGAACGGTTCTTTGCCTATGCGGCCCACGAGTTTATTGCCAGGCGGCCGCCGCGGGAGGCCCGGCTCTCCTGCTATGGCGCAGAGTTTCCCAAATTTCTGGCAGGTTTCGAACCCTGCAAGGACTTTCCCATCATAGCTGAAATGGCGACGCTTGAATGGGCAATTGCTGGGGCGCTGAACGAGGCAGAGGAGATGCCGGCCCCCATATCCCTCATCAGGGAGGCGGGTAGTGATGGCGGCAAGATTGGATTGTGTCTTCAGCCAAACCTTCGTTTTGCTGTCGCCCGCTGGCCGTTGCTGGGTGTCTGGTCAGATCACAAGAAAGAGAATGTTGTGATCACTGGCCCGCTGAAACGCAAAGTCAGTCGCGTGGCTGTTACAAGACATGGCGATGACATTCAATTGCTGGAGCTTGAACCATCTCGGTTTGCTTTCTGGCGGGCGCTATCAAGCGGCCTGTCGATTGAAATCGCCGCAGCAAGAGCGCTTGCCCGCGACCCGCTATTTGACCTGGTGTGCGAAACCATCGCCCTGTTCCGGTCGCATCTTGTCACCGGAATTTTTACCCCAATCGAAAAAGGAATACGACCATGACCACGGGCACTTTTACCCATAATATTTCGAGCAGCAACATCGTGATTTTACTCTACAGCGGGTTGCTGAATTTAGCTGAAAAAATTCCATTGTCCTTCGTGCAACTCGCAGGTCGTGTGGCCATTGCCCATGTGTTCTGGAAGTCGGCGCAATCCAAACTGGCGAGTTGGCCAGTTACGCAGCAGCTTTTTGCCATGGAATACCAAGTTCCTGTCCTGCCGCCGGATATTGCTGCCGTGTTGGCAACAGCGGCTGAACTCAGCGGCGCGGTCCTTTTATTCTTTGGCCTCTTCGCAAGGTTAGGTGCGCTGGCATTGCTGGGTGTTGTGGCGGTGATCCAGCTTTTTGTGTTTCCCGGCAGCTGGGGGGAGCATTTGCTCTGGGCAAGTCTGCTCTTTTTGATTCTGGCGCGTGGGCCTGGAACTATTTCTGTCGATTATTTGGTTCGCCGTTATTTCGCGTCTGGCAATTGACAAATGTATGGACCGGCAATGAACTTTCACCATTCGACTGCAAAGACAAGGCAGGCGCGACCACAGATCGTAATACTGGGTGCCGGTTTTGGTGGCCTCAATGCGGCATTGGCACTTAAAGGTGCCAATGCCGATATCACGATTATTGACCAGCACAATTATCACTTGTTTCAGCCTCTTCTTTATCAGGTTGCAACTGCGGGCCTCTCGCCAAATCAGATAGCCGTACCCATCCGGCAAATACTTTCGCGTAGTGAGAATACGACCGTTTTGATGGATAGCATCACCGACGTCGACCTCGGGCGTTCAGAAGTTGTCACCTCATGTGGGCGAACCCCTTTCGATTATCTTGTCGTGGCCACCGGTGCGCGGCATGCCTATTTCGGCCATGATGATTGGGAGAGTGTGGCACCCGGACTAAAGAAGATTGATGAGGCAACTGGAACTCGCAAACGCCTGCTTGTGGCGTTCGAAAAAGCTGAAGCAATGGCGGACAACAGCAGCAGGCGCAGGCTTCTGACATTTGCCGTTATAGGCGGGGGGCCAACGGGCGTTGAGATGGCGGGTGCCATTGCCGAACTGGCCCGCAAATCCCTGGTCCGCGATTTCCGCAACATCGATCCATCATCCGCCCGCATTCTGCTCATTGAGGCGGGCCCCCGCGTCTTGTCAACATTTCCTGAATCTCTTTCCAAGTCTGCAGAATCCCAACTTCGCAAACTTGGCGTGGAAATTCTCATAGGCGATCCGGTGGTTCAGTGTGACAAGTCCGGAATTGTCTTGAAGAGTGGCAAGACAATAGAAACGGCGACCATCATATGGGGCGCAGGCGTCATGGCTTCACCGGCGGCGAAATGGCTAAAGACTGGCGCGGATAAGGCTGGCCGTATTGTTACGGGTTCGGATCTCAAGCTGATGGGCCACGACAATGTCTTCGTTGTCGGAGACACGGCCTCCGTTACTGACGCGACAGGGCGCACAGTTCCAGGTGTGGCGCCCGCAGCCAAGCAGATGGGCAAGTATGTGGCTCACGCAATTATTGCATCTGTTGCAGGCAAATCCCAGCCGCCTTTCGTTTATAAGAACTATGGAAACCTCGCAACCATCGGCCGCCGGGCCGCCGTCGCTGATTTTGGCCGCGTGAAGTTAACAGGTTACCCCGCGTGGCTGCTCTGGGGATTAATCCACGTTGGTTTTCTGATTGGCTTCCGCAACCGCTTGACAGTCATGCTTGACTGGACGTGGTCCTACCTCACATTCAGCCGCGGCGCCCGGTTGATCACCGGCGACGACGTCTAGTTCGCGATCTTCAATTTAGCGGCGAGAACCGCCGCCAGCGCCAGCGCAACCGCAACGCCAGCCACGCAAGCAGGCCAGCCGTAGCGATCAAAGAGCTGGCCAAGGACTGCGGCTCCAAACAGGCCGCCAAGATAATAGCTCGCGAGATAGAGGCCGCTGGCCGCGGCGCGGTCACTCTTGGCCGCACGGCCCACAAAGCCGGTGCCGATGGCTTGGGCAAAGAAGGTTCCAACTCCCACCAGAACCATGCCGACAAGCACGATGGTGAGGTTGGGCAATATCAAAAGGGGCAAGCCAATTGCCGCGACGGTCAACCCACTCCAGATCGCGGTGCGCGTTCCGATGCGAACGGCGATTCTTCCGGCAATTGGCGTGGTGAACATGGCGGGCAGGAAAACGAAGTAGACCAGGCCCAATGACATGCGGTTGAGCGATATTGGTTCGCCAGCGAGCACAAAATTCACGTAGGTGAAGACGCCGATGAAGGCGAAAAGGATGAGAAAGCCGATGCCGAAACTCGCGCGCAATGCAGGATTGCGCAAGTGTTCGCCCCAGCTTGCCAGGGGGGAACTCTGCCGTCCAGGCGATGCCATGGGCGACATGCTGTCCATGCTCATGAATGCCAAAGCTGCTCCGGCCAAGTTGAGCGCCGCAAACAGGTAAAAGTTGGTGCCCAAGCCATAGATGTCGGCCACTGCTGCGGAAACCAGCCGCCCGACAAGATTGCTGGCCACCACACCCGTGATATAGGCCGCCAGGGCGCTGGCGGTTTCTTCAGCGCTGCAGTGTTCCGCGAGGTAGGCCATTGTCAGCGCGAAGGCGGCCGCCATGAACACGCCCTGGACCACGCGGAGAGCGGCAAATGTCATCAGGTCGGGGGCGACAGCGAGAAACGATGTGGGTATGGCCAGCAATGCCAAGCTTATCCAAATGCCCCGTCTCCGGTTGAGATGGCGGCTGATGAGGGCCACGCCGAGACAGGATATCGCCATGCCGATGGTGCTGGCATTCACCGCAAAACCAATGGCTGAAGGAGCGACACCATAATGCTGGGCCAAAGACGGCAGAATTGCCTGGGTGGCGAATAGATCGACCAGGGTCAGAAAGCCTATCACGCCGATAACGAATGAGCGCAAAAGCATGGCATTTCCGGGCCCCACTGCGGCCACTTGGGATAACTTCGTTGTCAATTGGTCCACGGCATTCCACTCCTCCAAGAGTTGATGCCGCTATTTCTGCCTTTTTATCTGCGGACAGTGAAATGCCGGGTGCTTCTTGTATCCATGCGCGCAGGCTATCGAAACCAGATGCACGCAGCATTTCCAATGGCGGGTGGAGGGGCATAGGCTGTTAACATCAGAATTTCATGGAGCCAACGATGCGCGAACCTTTGCTGAAAATCGTAAAAACCCCAAATCCAAGCAACCCAATCGCACCAAACGAAGAACTCCGGGGGAAAACCGCCATTGTAACCGGCTCCACCAGCGGTATCGGGCTGGGGATTGCGCTTTCATTCGCAAGAGCCGGCATGAATGTCATGCTGAACGGTTTTGGTGATGCCAAAGAGATTGAAGCGATAAGGGCGCGCCTTGAGGATCAATTTGAAGTGGGCGTTGGCTACTCTGCGGCCGATATGACGAAACCCGATGATATCGTCGCGATGGTCGAAGACAGCCGCAAACTGCTCGGCCAGGTCGATGTTCTGGTGAACAATGCGGGCATCCAGCATGTCGAAGCCATTGAGACATTTCCGGTGGCCAAGTGGGATGCGATTATCGCCATCAATCTTTCCTCGGCATTTCATGGCATTCGGGCCGTGGTGCCCGGCATGAAGTCCCGCAACTGGGGCCGCATTATCAATATCGCC
>CAZAMS010000114.1:0-2567 GCA_964486305.1 uncultured Aestuariivirga sp. | reverse complement strand
GATCGCCTGGTAGGCGGCCTTTCCGGTGGTGAACGTCAAGCCCTTGCCATTGCGCGCGCAGTTCATTTTGGTGCGAACGTTTTGATCCTTGACGAACCCACGGCAGCACTTGGTGTCAAGGAAGCAGCCCACGTCCTGCGCATCGTGTTGCAGGCGCGCAAAAAGGGCATCGCCGTCATCTTTATCACGCATAACGTTGTCCACGCTCTCACGGTTGGTGACCATTTTGCCGTTTTGATCCGAGGGGCAAAAGCAGCCGATTTCCGCAAGGGTGATAAGAGCAGGGAAGAGATCACCGACCTCATGGCTGGCGGCGAGCAGATGGCCGAGCTTGAGGCCGAGATCGAAAGTTTTTCCGCAACGCATGGGGGCCATCCGCCGCAGGTTGTTGGCTGACCGCAGCAATCCTTTGGGCCCGGGGCCAAGGCTCCGGCTTCGGGCCATTTTTTATTTTGTCCAAGACCACATCCCGATTGAGATTCAAAGACCATGACATCACCATTCACCCTTGCCGTCTGTGCTGAAATGCTCTGGCCGGACAAGCCCCTGGACTGGCGCCTCAAGCGCCTCACCGAAATGGGTTTCCAGTGTGGCATCTGGAACTGGGGCAACCACGATCTCGGCATGCTGGAAAAGTCCGGCGCCACGTTCTCTTCCATGACCGGTTATGTCACAGGCCGACTGGCCGATGATGAAGGTGCAGCCGAGCTTCTCGCTACAGCGGAAAAATCCATTGCTGTCGGCAAGCGCCTCAATGTGGCGCGGCTCAACCTGCATGGTACGGGCCTTGGCGACAGGGGTTTGCCTGTCAAACCTTGCGAAACTGTGACGGGGCCTATGTGGTTCAAAGCGCGCGACACGCTAAACCGTGTCGCTGACCTGGCTGAAAAGCATGGCGTGGTGTTCATGCTGGAAAACCTGAACCTGACGGTTGACCACCCCGGCGTTCCCTTTGCCCTGGCAAAGGATACGCTGTCACTCGTCTCCTCAGTCAATCGGCCTGGCCTCACGCTCAATCTCGACCTCTATCATGCACAGATTGGCGAGGGGAACCTGATCGAACTCTGCCGTGCCTGCCTGCCTTGGATCGGGGAAGTGCAGGTAGCCGATGTGCCGGGTCGCAAGGAACCGGGCACGGGCGAAATCAACTATGCCGGCGTTGCAAGAGGCCTGAAACAGATGAGTTATCGCGGCCCTGTTTGTATGGAAGCCTTTGCCTCCGGTGACGCGGATAAGGCCGTTGAGGCCTTCCGAACAGCATTCACGGTTTGATGGAGAAGTACTAGCTATGAATCCAAGTCTGGGTCGTCCGACAGTTGCCGACATCCGCGCCATGAAGGCTCGCGGGCAAAAAATTTCCATGCTTTATGTCACGAGGGCCGAGGAAGCCGCGGCGGCTAGTGCTGCGGGCATCCACATGCTGTCTATTGAAGGCCGCTTTTTCACGGCGGAAATGCGCGAAGCCGCAGGCCGCTGTTTCGTGCAGGTGGGTTTGCCTTATGGACCATTCGGCGATTTGTTAACGGCAGAAGACTATCTGCGCTCCGCTTTCCACTTCATGAAGGTGGGTGGCGACTGCTTCTATTGCTCGGCTTCGCTCGATATCCCGAAGTCGTTATGTGACAACGCCGTGCCGGTCGTGGCGCATGTGGGCCTCATTCCCTCGCAACGCACCTGGACGGGCGGTTTCAAGGCGGTGGGCAAGACGGCGGAAAGCGCGCTCGCCGTGTGGAACCATGTGAAGCGGCTGGAAACCATTGGTTGCTTTGGCGCAGAACTTGAAGTCGTGCCGGACCGTGTGGCCGCCGAAATCTCCAACGGCACCAGCATGATCATGCTTGGCATGGGCGCTGGGCCAGGTGCTGATGCGCAATACTTGTTTACGGAAGATGTGCTGGGCCATACGGCGGGCCACAAACCACGCCATGCCAAGACCTACCGCAATTTTGCCGCCGAATTCCAGCACCTGCAGACCGAGCGCATCGCCGCCTTCAGGGAATTCATCGCTGATGTGAACTTAGGGACCTATCCCGCCCCGGAACATGTGGTGTCGATCAACGACAAGGAGTTCGAAGGCTTCAAGGCGTCAATTTCTGCCTAACCCCATATTTTGCTGCAGCGGTCTTTTGGATCCGGAGTGTAGACTTTCATGTCCCAGCCTAAAGATCTGGCCGAGTTGAAGGCAATGATTGCGAAGCGGCAGATTCAAGTGCCTCTGAAACTGCAGCGTGTCCTGGAGTATGTGCTTGAGAACCCTGCTGACGTGGCCTTCTCCAATACGCGGAACCTTGCAAGGAACTGTGATGTTTCAAATTCCACAGTCGTGCGAACGGCCAAAGCGCTGGGCTTTGATGATTTCAAGGGATTCCGGGAACTATTCAGACGTGAGCTGAGGCAGCGGAGGGGACTCTTGAGGTGAATGAACCTGGCCGCAATCCGGTTCTAGCTCAGCATCACGACGCGGGTTCCGATCTCCACCCGGTCATAGAGGTGGATGATGTCGATATTCAGCATGCCGATGCATCCCGCCGTTTTCTTGCTCCCGATTTGGGCCGGCGTGGCCCCGC
>CAZAMS010000113.1:0-13927 GCA_964486305.1 uncultured Aestuariivirga sp. | reverse complement strand
AAAATAGAACTGCCCACGGGTGAGCGTCCCACCTTGAAGACAATCGCCTTCATGACCGGCCTTGGGATTTCAACCGTTTCCCAGGCCTTGAAGGACGGGCCCGATATCAGCCGCGCCACCAAGCAACGCGTCCAGTTGGTTGCGAAGCAAATTGGTTACCGGCCCAATCGCGCCGGGGTTCGCCTGCGCACCGGCAAAACCAATGTCATCGCCCTCGTACTGAACACCAAGGAAGAGGGCATGGGGCTCGTATCCGAAATGGTCTACGGAATTTCAGATGCGCTTTCCGGCACATCCTATCACCTGGTTGTAACGCCTTATTCCTTGTCTGATCCGATGGAGCCAATCCGCTACATTGTTGAAACGGGTTCAGCCGATGGCATTATCCTGTCACGCACCCAACCTGATGATCCGCGCGTGCGTTATCTCATGGAACACGCCATGCCCTTCGCCACCCATGGCCGGACCGACATGGATGTTGTTCATCCCTATCATGACTTCGACAATCAGGCCTTCGCCTTCGAAGCCGTAAAAATTATTGCCGGAAAAGGTCACAAGAAGGTTGCGCTCATCGGCCCGCCCCAGGGTCTGATGTTTCAGAGGCACACGCGGACAGGTTTTGAAATGGGCCTGCGCGAGTTCGGCTTGCAGGAACATTGGCTCAGCGACATCGACATTGATTCACCGGCAATTGACATTATGGCAAAAGGTTTGGCACTTGGCCGCCTGGAAGACCGGCCCGGAGGAATAGTTTGCAGTGCTTCCATCCCGGCAATTGCGGTGAGTGCCGGTTTGGTCAAGGCTGGCTTGAAGATCGGCCATGACATTGATCTCGTAACCAAGCAATCAACCCAGCTGATGGAATTGCTGAGGCCGGAGATCATTTTCATCCACGAGGATTTTCGCGCCGCCGGCCACGATCTGGCGCGCTCAGTCATGGCGTGGATTGACGGCGTTGATCCCGCCGGATTGCAATTTGTCGTGGGCCCCAAATTGCGTGAGAGCATGCTCAAACCCATCTAGGGCACTATCTTTCGTCGTGGAGCCGTTTCTGCTTTTCCTCGCCCCTTGGGGGAGAGGAAGGGGCCCGCGCGGAACGCGTGGGAAGGTGAGGGGGTTTAGGTGATTCAATTGCAAGACCTGATCCCCCTCACCCTCCCATTGCTTTGCAATGGGCCCCGCCCTCTCTCCACTGGAGAGAGGGAAATTCACGACTACTTCAAGCAAGAGCTGGACTGCTAAGGTGGTGCCGGGCGTTCAACCTACGTGTCATCAGCCTATCTCAAAGATGTTCCCGATCCAGGTACCGTGGCCGTGGCCCGTTTGCTGGAAGGACTTGCCTCGTTTATATGACTATAAGTCTATAATAGGCGTTTAAACACATTAAGAGTTTGCTACAGCGGGTTTCTGGCCTAGCGGGCTAGGGTGGTGGCCCTAAAGGGCAGATTCCCGCCCACGGGCCTCCTGGATGCCCTAGGATCAATTTCAACCTAAAGTATTAAATTCCCATGTCAGCGCGCGTAACGCATAAAAGCAAAGCGCCGTGACCCCGCTTCCCAGCATGGAACATTGATCGAGCCCTGGCCGCCGACCATGGCGAGCAGGGTTTTTGGCGCGCCGCCTTCTGCCGGCATCAGGCGCAGCTCCACATTTTGGTCGCGCGGATGGCCTTCAACGCCTTTCCCGCAGGCAAGGTAGAGAATGTGCCGGCCATCGGGCGAGGGGTGGGGAAACCAGCTGGCGTTTTCATCATGGGTCATCTGCTGAAGCCCTGTGCCATCGCTGTGCATGCACCACAGTTGCATGGTGCCGCTGCGGCTGGAATTGAACCAGATCCAGCGCCCGTCCGGCGTATAGTCCGGGCCATCGCTGTGGCCCTTGCCATCCGTGAGGCGCGTTTCAGTTCTGCCGTCGAGATCGCAGACATAGATGTCGAAGATGTTATTGCGGGCCGCGCAATAGGCGAGTGTCGCGCCATCGGGCGACCAGCCGTGCCAGTATGAAGGCGTGTTATGGGTGACCTTCCGCGGTGTGCCGCCTTCAACGGGCAGAACGTAGATGCAGGACTGGCCATTCTCGGTACCATCACTGATGACGAGCTGGCGGCCGTCGGGCGAGACACCATGGTCATTGTTGAGTTTGATGGCAAGGCCAGTATCGATTTCGTCAAGCTGTGCTGACCCGTCGAGACTGACGCGGTACAGCCGCCCATCGCCATTGACGATCAGGGCGCTACCATCTGGCGTCCAGTTCGGCGCCTCAATAAGACGTTCGGTCTGCAACACCGTCTGTACGGTGCCGGTCCTCAGGTCGAAGATTGCAAGTTCGCTGGGCAAGGTATTAATCCTTTTGAGCTTTGTTATCGGCCCGCACTAGAGCAGCCGACGGTCAACTGACCGTCGACAAGCTGCTCTGGCACTTTGAATCTGGCGCATCTTTCCTCTCGCAAGTGATTCCACTTGCTCGTCCGATGCGCTAGACTATTGCCATCATCATAATCAAAACCACAGCGATATCGGAATCATTGAAGCCATTATCTCAGCTCTGGGGTGGATTCATGCCTCGCATCCGAGTTCGACCCAAATGGAGCTTCTGCCGCAAATGTTGAAGCCATCAACCGGCTGGACGCATCGCAAGACAAGTAATGCCCGCAAAGAGCACCTTCCGTATCCCGGTCACATCCCCCATCTCAGCGCGGGCGTATGCACCGCAGCGTCCCAGAGCCCTGTGAGTTCGCGGTCAAGCAGGGTTACGGTGAGTGAGCAACCCGCCATATCAAGAGACGTTACGTAGTTTCCCACAAGCGAGCGGCGTACGGTGATCCCGTGTTTGGCAAGCTGGGCCCTTGCGGAATTGAACATCAGGTAAAGTTCCATTGCAGGTGTTGCGCCAAAACCATTGACGACAAGAAGTGCATCATCCTTTGCTCCGAGATCGCCGGTGATTGAATTTACCAGCTCTTCGGTGATTTCATCCGCAGTTTTTAGTTTCATGCGTTGCCGGCCGGCCTCACCATGGATGCCGACGCCCATTTCCATTTCATCCTCGCCAATTGCGAAAGTAGGTTTGCCCGCGGCGGGAACGGTACAACTGGTAAGTGCTACGCCCATGGAACGGGTTGTCCTGTTGACCCGGTCACCAAGCGTCTTCAGACCGTTGAGTTTCATTCCAAGTTCTGCTGCCGCACCAACAACTTTCGTCACGACCATGGTGCCAGCCACACCACGGCGCCCGGTGGTGCGGAGCGAATTCTCAACGGCGACGTCGTCATCAGTTACAACAACCTCAGTTTCCCGCTCGCACATTTCGCGGGCCATGGCGAAGTTCATCCTGTCGCCTTCGTAATTTTTGACGATGAACAGGACGCCTGCGCCGCTGTCCGTGGCCCCGGCAGCAGCAATGATTTGATCGGGGGTGGGCGAGGTGAAGACTTGTCCGGGGCAGGCCGCATCGAGCATGCCGTGGCCGACGAAGCCTATGTGCAATGGCTCATGGCCTGAACCACCGCCTGAAACCAGTGCCACTTTGCCGGCTTTCAGCTTTGCGCGCCGTACATATTTGCGTTCGGGCCCCAGTGTAACAATGCTCGCGTGAGCGGCAGCAAAGCCCTCAAGGCTTTCGGTCAGAATGCTGCTGACATCATTAATCAGCTTTTTCACCGCGTCCTGCCTTTCTTCGGCGGTGCTTTCATCACGCGCGCGATCTGGCGGACAAAATCACTGACAACAGAATGCAATTGCTCATTGCGGGCATCATCGCCGAGATCGGGAAGATATACCGTATGGGATTTGAGGTGTTGTGCATCGTTGTGGACTGAGAAGCGTTTGGGATGCCCGCGCCGGTAGGCTTCCATGAACTGTTTCTTTTCAACCGGCGAGAAGTGGCAGATTTCGAAGATGAGATCGATATGGTTGGCTGGAATTGGGGTTGGATAGGCTGGATTGGAGATCTGGCTGATGAAGCTGCGATTCTTGGCAAGCGCTACGGCGAGACGTTGCCGCGTTCCCGAGGGCCGCTGGTCAAGCACGCTGGCCAAAATGCCCTTATACTCGGCCACGGCCTCACTCAATTCGGTTTCTGTTTCATTGTCCTTCATGGCCATGATCAGATCTTGGAAAGGGCAGATTTGACGCGCGCAAGTGCTGCGGGAGCAACCGAGAGCGACGTGACACCTGCCTCCATCAGGAGGGGCAAATGCTCAGGCACGCTTGCCATGTCACCACACAGGCTGACGGGAATGTGGTTGGCGCGGCCATAAGCGGCAACTCCTGCAATTAGCCTGACGATGGCGGGATGGGCCGCGTCCTGCAGGTCCGTGGCTGATGTCTCATCGCGGGACGAGGCCATGACAAACTGGGTAAGGTCGTTGGTGCCGATTGAAAAGAAGGCGGCCTTCGCAAAAAGCTCTGGAGCGATTGCAACGGCCGGCACTTCAACCATGATGCCCAGAGGCGGTCTGCTGCAGGCTATTCCTTCATTCTGCAATTCGTTCACACACTGATCAAGCAGCGAAGCGGATTGCTCGAGTTCACGGGGCAGGGTGACCATGGGAAGCATGATTTTCAGGTTGCCATGGATTGCTGCACGCGCCAATGCCTTGAGCTGGATCCGGAAAACTTCGGGCCTTGCCAGCAACAGGCGAATGCCACGCAACCCAAGAAATGAATTCTTTTTGCCTTCGCTGGTCAGGCCGCGCAACGGCTTGTCGCCGCCCACATCGAGGGTGCGGATGGTCACAGGCCTCCCGTCCGCCCATTCCAGAATTCTGCGATAGGCCCGGTATTGCTCATCTTCATTGGGCAAGTCTACGCCATCGCGAAACAGGAATTCGGAGCGCATCAAACCGATGCCGTCACATGAGCCGGGATTGAGCTGATCCAGTTCTTCGACGCTCGCGATGTTTATTTGGAGGTCAACGGGCGTGCCATCGCGGCGGCGCGCGGGGTGCATAAGGAATTGTCTGTCAGCATCGCGGTGTTCAGCGTCCCTGGCACTGCGTTTGGCGTAGGCCGCGATCAATTCGGGGGGAGGAGCCGCAAGCACAAGGCCCGCAGTTCCATCAACGATTGCGCGTTCATATGTGCCAGGCCAGGCCTCGCCGAGGCCTATGACCATGGGCACGCCGCGTGACCTTGCCAGCATTGCCACATGACTGGAAGAACTGCCTCCCTTTAGCGCGATGGCGCCGCCTTGCGACCAATCGGTTTCCAGAAACAGTGTCGGGGGCAAGTCTTCACCCACATAGATTGATCCACTCTGCATTGGCATTTTGGTTTCGCCTGCAAGGGTTCGCATGACCCGGTCACGGATATCCTTCAGGTCAGCGGCCCTGGCGGAAAAATTCTCGTCGGTGGAATTCACATATCCGGCGATTTCGTTCTCCGTGGCGGCCCACCACGCATCGGCAGCTGAGGAACCCTGGTCAACGGCTGCAAGGGCTTGCGCCTTCAATGCGTCGTCTTGGAGCATGGCAATTTGAAATTCGAGGATATCGGCGGTGGCACCTTTATTTTTTGCGGCGAGCGCAGTGATGGCGGCAATTGCCGCAGCGATGGCAGAATTGAGTTCTGAGCGTTCCCAAGCTGCGTTGCGGGCAGGTTTTGAAGCCAAGCAGGCTACGTCGAAAGTAACCACGGGACCGGTGAAAATTCCTTCCGAAGCGGGTTTGCCCCTGAGTTCAACCGCTGGCAACATCGGTTCTGTCCTCGTCGAATTCGCTCGCCACGAAACCCGATAGCGCTGTGATTGCGGCCTGGGCGTCGGGGCCCTTGGCACGTAGATACAGGATCGCACCCTGGCCGGCCTTGATGCCCATGACCTTCACAATGCTTTTTGCGTTCGACCAGGGGCCAGCGAGCGCGTCCGCAACTTCGATGCTGCAGGAGAAGCCCTTTGCCAGTTTGGTGAACTTGACCGAAGGCCGCGCATGCAAACCGATGTCATGGGTAACAACCACCGATCTGTTGATCCAGTCTTTCATTGCGGCGACAATTCTTCAGCGGTGCGCTTGACTTCTTCCAGTGAGGCGCCGCCCCAGGCCTCGGTGGCAGCCATGACCGCACCTTCCACAATGGGGGCATTGCAAACGACAACTTTGCCGCGGCGGTTTTCGGGCAGCATTTCCACGGCCATCTCGCTGTTGGTCTCAGCCCCGCCGAGGTCTACCAGAATTGCAACACCGCGATCAGACCAGGCTTCGTTTATGGCACTCTGAATTTTCTCAACACTTGTGCCCAATCCGCCAACGGAATTGCCGCCGCAATAGGCGAGCGGTATGCCCGAACCCACCATGTTGCGCACCATGTCGGCGGTACCCTTGGCGATGTCCAAGGAATGCGAGACGATGACGATGCCTACCTTCTTGTTCATAGTTTTTCCGCCAAAACGTCGCAAACCGCATCAATGAGAATTTCGCAGGACCGGGCGCCCGGGTCCATATGGCCTATCGAACGCTCACCCAGAAACGAAGCCCGACCGCGCAGCGCTTTCATCGGAACTGTTGCCTTCGCACAATCAGCTGCGAGGTGCCGCACACTCTCGATCGTGGCCGTACCGGACGCAATATGGGCAGCGACTGGCAGCAGCACATCCACCATGGTTTTGTTGCCAATCACGGCTTTGCCCCTGGAGCAAACTGCGTCTGCGGCAATAGCCAAGGAGCGGCCAAATTCGGTTGTTGAAGGGTGTTCCTTCATGTCCTTGCCCAAGGTCATGAACAAGGTACCGTAGAGCGGCCCGGAGGCCCCGCCAATTTTCATCACCAGCGTGTAACCCATGGCGTTGATTGCCTCGGGGAGCGGTTTCGACAGGATGTTATCTCTGTCGGCCAGCACCGCCTGGAAGCCGCGCTTCATATTAAGGCCGTGATCAGCATCACCAATGGCGGAATCGAGCTCGGTCAATTCTTCCGCACTGGCAAACACGGCCTGCGCCATGGTTTCAAGCAATTTGGCTGAATCGAGCCGCATGTCTTTTTCCTATTTCCTTGCCAATCCTTCGAGGAGGCTTGCTACCGCTTCCGCGCCAGGGTCCACAATACCTTGCAGGTTAGCAGCAGAAACATAGGTTGAACGCCCTGCCTTTGCCTTCGTCATTTTTGCAGTTGCATCCGCTCCTTGGCGGGCGGCTATTGCAGCAATAGCAACTGACTTGCCGGAGACCAGAGCTGCAAGGGCAGGCTCCAGCGCATCTATCATTGTTCTGTCACCGGGCATTGCGCCGCCATATTCCATCATGCGCCGCAGGCCTGACTGGAGTGCCAGAGGCCAATTGTTTCCCTTGGCGGAAGCGCCTCCGGCCGCAGCAAAAAGTATGGCGAGCAGCACACCGCTCGAACCTCCCATCGTCTTGGACAGGGTGCCGCTCAGGCTTGCAAAAAAATCAGTGGTATTGGCAAGCGGCATTCCGCTCAGACCGGATTTCAAGTTTCGTGCAGCGCCCGCGATGGTCGAACCCGTATCGCCATCGCCAACCTTGGCATCAAGTGCATTGAGGGTGGCTTCGTTTGCTATGAGCACGTCGCAGGCGCTTTCGACAAGGTCACGAAGGGCAGGATTGCTGCTTGGCTTAACCTGTTTTTGTTTTGTTTCTTTCGGCAATTTATGGATTGCAGGTTTGGCGGACTGTTGCGCTCCCGGCCAGGCGACCGGCCCTGCAGGGGCAGCAAGGGCTTTCTTAAACTTTGGAATGAGCGGCAGAAGCGAGGCTGAAATGCCATGCATGTCGAGCGAGGTCATGAGCGGGCTGGGACCTACAACCAGTTTGATTTTTTTACCCTGCGGACTGCCCAGAATTTCATTGGCAATCACGCCCATCTCAAGCGGCGTTGTGCTTCCAAGGTTGTTAAGGAGAAGGGCATAACCCGCAGCCTTGCCAACGCTTGCAAAAAGTTTCTCCGACAGGATGGCGGCAACTTGCTTTGCATTATCAAAATTAATGAGATCAACACCCGGCTCGCCATGAATGCCAAGCCCCAATTCCGCCTTGCCGTGGGGTACGCGATCTTCGCGCCCAGCACCTGGAATTGTGCAGGAACTGAGCGAAATGCCAAGGGACAGGGTGGAATTTGCCACTTTACGGGCTGCTTCGGCCACAACCGGAAGGCTGGCGCCTTGCTCAGCGAGATAACCCGCTATCTTGTGCACGAACAGGGTTCCGGCAACACCGCGGGGCTGGGCGATGCCGGGAATGGCAATGTCATCAGCCACCACAACCATTTCGACCTTTCTGCCAAGCGCCCGGGCCTTTTCTGCCGCAAGGCCGAAGTTCAGCCTGTCGCCTGTGTAGTTTTTGACGATGAGAAGGCAGCCGCCCTTGCCGGTCACTGCGAGGATGCCAGCCAACACAGCCTCCACGCTTGGCGAAGCAAAAACCTCGCCGCAAACGGCAGCGGTCAACATGCCTTTACCCACAAAGCCAGCATGGGCCGGTTCATGGCCCGATCCACCGCCGGAGAGCAAGGCAACGCGGGATGGTTTGTGATCGGTCCGGTAAATCACCTTGATATGGGGAAAGCCGTCAAGACGAGCGAGGTGGGCATTGCCGCACGCGCGCAGGAAACCGTCCAGTGATTCCGTGACCAGCTTTTCCTTGCTATTGATGAATTGCATCATGGCTTCACTCCACTTTCCTCATCCGAGCCGCTCGCCGCTGGCGCTGAAACAGAGCGGCTTCAGCAGTTTCAACGCCACGCGATCACCCGACTTGAGATTTGAATCAGGGGCGATCAGGGTTGTGACGCGCCGCTCGCCGAAGTTCACATGCAAACGGTTCTGGTCGCCCAGATGTTCAATCCAATCAACGCTTGCCTCGCCATTTGGTTTTTTCTGAATGTCCAAATGTTCCGTCCGCGCACCTATGGTATGTGTGCCGGTGGGAAGCTTGCCACTGGGCAAGAGCCCTGCAGGCAAGAGGTTGATCTGCGGCTGGCCGAGACGCTGGGCAACATAGATGGACTGCGGATTCTCATAGACGTCACGGGGACTGCCCAACTGGATCAGACGGCCTTCATTGATTACGCCGATGCGGTTTGCCATGGTCATGGCTTCGATCTGGTCGTGGGTGACATAGAGAATTGTGGCTCCAAGTTCCTCTTGAATGCGCTTGAGTTCCAAACGCAAATCTGCGCGCAATTTGGCATCGAGCGAAGAGAGCGGCTCATCCATGAGATAGATGGAGGGTTGCCGCACAAGTGCCCGGCCAATGGCCACACGCTGCATTTCGCCGCCGGAAAGCTGCGTAGATTTGTTGGCCAGCTTGTGGGGAATGCGCAGCAGTTCTGCAACCTGGTTCACCCGATCTTTCACCTCATGTTCCGGAATCCGTCGCGCGGGTGAGCGCAGCGGAAAAGCCAGATTGTCGAAAACCGAGAGATGGGGATAGAGCGAGTACTGCTGGAAGACGAAGGCCACATCACGGGCTGAGGGCGCATGGCCATCAATATTTTGTCCGCCGATTGAAATTTCCCCCTCATCGGCTTTCTCGAGTCCCGCCACCAAACGCAAGGTGGTGGTTTTGCCAGCCCCCGTTGGCCCCAGCAGCACCACGAATTCGCCATCGGCAATTTCAAGGGAAAGATTGTTGACAGCCGCAACGGACTTGAAACGCTTGCTGATGTTCTTGAGGGAAACCTCAGCCATGGGCCGCTCCCTCATGAAGTGCGGTTTTGATCGCAAGACCCGTGGCATTGTCGAACAGTGACAGCTTGTCGCCCATGAAGGTGAGGCCCACCTGTTCGCCCACCTTGACGCGGAAACTTGCCGGCATGCGCGCCTTGACTTTGCCTTGCCCGACGGTGACCGTTACGATCTGCGTTGTGCCGAGATATTCCGTGCCAAATACCTCACCGCGAAACTTTGACTTGTCGTCAAAACGAACGTGTTCGGGTCTGGCACCTAGCACAAAATGTCCATTGAGAGCAGCTTCGCGGGTTTCGGGTATGGCAATGCGGGCGCCTGATATGTCGATCGACTTGGCACCCCTGGCCAGGCTGCTCTGCACATGGATCAGGTTCATGGCGGGAGAGCCTACAAATTCGGCCACATACATGGTCGCTGGCCGGTCATAGATCGATTGCGGCGTGCCGAGCTGTTCAATTGCTCCGCGATTCATGATGGCGATATAATCAGCCATCGACATAGCCTCGAGCTGATCATGAGTGACATAAACCGTGGTTGCCTTGATCCTGTCATGCAGATGGCGGAGCTCCTCGCACATGAGATCGCGGAATTCTGTGTCAAGTGTCCCCAATGGCTCATCCATGAGGAAGGCAAGGGGCCTTCGCACAATGGCCCGGCCAAGGGCCACGCGTTGGCGATCGCCGCCCGCAAGACCCGAAACTGATTTGTCCAGAATATGGTCAATGCGCAGCAGCTTTGCAGTTTCTTCAACGCGCGCTTTGATTTCCGGGGCAGCGATACCCTGGCAGAGCAGGGGAAAGCCGATGTTTTTTCGGACATTCATGTGGGGATAGAGGGCAAAGAGCTGGAACACAAAAGCGATGTCGCGTTCGGAAGCGCGCTTGAAAGCCACGTCTTCGCCACCCAAAAAGATGCTGCCAGAACTTGGCAATTCGAGACCTGCAATCATGCGCAGCGTTGTGGTCTTGCCGCAACCCGATGGACCGAGCAGACAGAAAAATGAACCGTCGGGGATGGTGAATGATGAATCCTTCACGGCGGTGAAATCACCGAATTTCTTCTGCAGGTTCTGTACCCGGATTTCTGCCACGATCTACTCCGGAAACTTTGTGACGACGATGAACATGATGGTGCCAATCAGTGTCGTGATGAATGAATAGGTGTAAAGCGTCATTGAAATGGGCTGCAACAGCATGAGCACGCCGGCGGCAATAATGAACACGGCAAGTGTTTCCCAGGGTTCGCGGCGGAAATTTATGAGACCTGCGACAAAGTTTTTCATTTGCGCACCGCCCCGAAGGTGATGCCACGCAGGAGATGTTTTCGCAGCAATATAGTGAAGACCAGGATGGGAATGAGAAACAGGGTTGTTCCTGCGCCAACGGCCGGCCAGTCCATGCCACCCTCGCCGATGATGGTCGGAATGAAGGGAGGGGCTGTCTGGGCTTCGCCTGAGGTTAAAAGAACTGCGAATGCAAACTCGTTCCAGGCGAAAATCAGGCAGAAGATGGCTGTTGCGGCAATGCCGGTGGCAGCCTGTGGCAGGACCACCTTGAAGAAGGCATGCAGCCGCGTGTAGCCGTCAATCATTGCTGCTTCTTCATATTCCTTTGGAATTTCATCGATGAATCCTTTCAGCAGCCAGACCGCGAGTGAAACATTCACGGCGGTATAGAGCAGGATCATGCCGAGCGCCGTGTCGGAAAGGCCGATCTCGCGGTACATGAGATAGATTGGAATAGCCACCGCAATGGGCGGCATCATCCGGGTTGAAAGGATGAAGAACAGGAGATCATCGGCCAGCGGTATCTTGAAACGCGAGAAGGCATAGGCCGAAAACACGCCAAGGGTGACGGCCAGAAAGGTTGATCCGAAGGCGATGATAAGGGAATTCACGAAGCGTGGCGCATAGTTGGATGCGCCGGCGATTACCATTTCACGGCGCCTCGTGACTTCATCGCATGTGCCCTGGGGCGGTCCGAGCGCTTTGATGTAGTCGGCCGTCTGCCGTGTGCGGGTTGTAAAGAGATTGCAGTATCCCTCAAGGGAAGGATCAAAAACAATTTTTGGCGGATAGGATATGGAATCAGGTGGCGTTTTCCAGCCCGTGGCGAAAATCCAGAACAGCGGAGCCATGGAGATCAGCGCATATAGAATGACGATAAATCCGGCCGAGCGCTTGGCGAGGCGTGAGGGCTCGACAACAGAGTGTGCTGTGCTGAGGGTAATACTCATCTCTGTTTCACCCGGTTCAAGGTCCGCACATAAATATTTGCAAGTCCGAAAACGGCAACGAACAGGATGATGGCAAAGGCCGATGAGTATCCGGTGCGGTAGGCTTCAAAGGCCTGGCGTTTAAGCGTGATGGAAGCAAGCTCGGTGGTGGAGCCCGGGCCGCCGCCGGTGAGCAGCACCACCATGTCGAACATCTTGAAGTTTTCGATGCCGCGGAACAGCACCGCCAGCATGATGAAGGGGAGCGCCATGGGCAGTGTGATCGACCAGAACTGCCGCCAATTCGAAGCGCGGTCCACTTCCGCCGCTTCGTAAATGTAGCCCGGTATGGAACGAAGGCCCGCCAGGCATATGAGCATCACATAGGGCGTCCACATCCAGGTATCGACAATGACGATGGCCCAAGGAGCAAGTGTCACAGATCCCAGCATTTCAAAAGAAGAGGGTTCAATGCCGGTGAAGAAGGAGACGGCATAATTGAACAGGCCGATTTGCGGCTGATAAAGAAATTTCCAGAAATTGCCGACCACGGCGGGCGACAGCATCATCGGAATGAGAATGATGGTTGTCCAGAAGGCGTGACCTTTGAACTTGCGGTCGATGAGATAGGCGAGGCCAAAACCGATCAGGGTTTGAAACAGGATCGTCCAAAACACGAAATGGGCCGTGGCCTGCATGGCGGCCCAGACTTCGGGTGAACCCAGGATGTCGCGGTACCACTTGAGGCCCACATTCATCATTGGCCGGTTTGGCCGGTTAGCGGCATAATTGGTGAAGGAAAGATAGATCGTCCAGATCAGCGGAAATATATTGATCGCCAGAAGCAGGATGATCGTGGGTGTGATGAAAAGCCAGGCGATGGTTTTATCGGATAGCCCGCGCACGGCCTTGCTGAGGGCAGGAGGTGTGGCCTTCGCGGCGCGGGTGGCTAATAGGTCAATAGTGGACATGGGTGTTCCATTGCAGTTCCGGCATCCCCGGAGTTTAACCGGAGATGCCGAATGCGGGTTAATAACAGATTACTGGATTTTGCCTTCTTCCTTGAAGACAGCAGTCCAGTCGGCGATCAGGCCGTCAAGCGCGTCCTTGGCCGTGCCCTTGTCGGCCACGACATAGTCATGAAAGCGCTTCTGCATGCCTTGAAGCAACGATGCGTAGGACGGTTCCTGCCAGAAGTCCTGCACGCCGCCCATGGCTTCGAGGAACTGCGCGGCAAAAGGCTGCGAGTCCTTGAAGGCTGGGTCGTTCAGCACCGCATTGTGGCAGGCATAACCGCCAAGCGACCACCACTTCTTTTGCACGTCTGGTTGGGCAAACCACTTGATGTAGGCGAGAGCGCCATCCATGTTGTCCGTGTTGGCAACAACGGAAATGCCCTGGCCGCCAAGGGTTGAAGCCGCAACCTTTTCGCCCGGATTGACGAAGAAGCCGGTTACCTTGCCAACTTTTTCATCCTTTGCCATGCCGGGCATGAAGGCAAACCAGTTCATCATCATGGCAACCTGGCCCGACTTGAACGCATCAAGCCCTTCACCCATGTAGGCGTCGGTGTAGCCAGGCGGCGTGCAGCACTTGTAGATTTCCTTGTATTTCTCCAGGCCGGCGACGGCATCGGCTGAATTCACCGCACCCTCCATGTCGTACTTGCCCGGCGTCATTTCATATTTGAAGCCATAGGGGTAAAGCGCCGAGGTGGCCCCCATTGTGATGCCTTCCGAAGCACGCTCGGTAAAGATCGCCGCGCCATAGACCTTCGTGCCGTCAATATCGCGGTTCTGGAAAAATTCCGCCGTTTCCTTTAACTCAGTCCAGGATTTGGGAGGAGCCAGATCGCGATTGTATTTGGCCTTGTACTCGGCTTGCAGCTCTGGCTTTTCAAACCAATCCTTGCGGTAGAACCAGCCATTGGCATCGCCCATGGCAGGGAGCGCCCAATAGTTTGGCGTACCCTTGGGCCAGGTTGAATAGGCATAGACAGTTGCCGGGGCGAAGTCCGACATCTTGATCCCTTCCTTGTCGAAGAAATCATTGAGTTTCAGATAATTTCCGTTTTC
>CAZAMS010000112.1:0-3115 GCA_964486305.1 uncultured Aestuariivirga sp. | reverse complement strand
TGCCCGGGCCGGATCACCGACAAGGGCGCCTATTTCCGCGAAGCTGACGATGTGAGCCATGGGCAAACTCCGATATTTCACCAATACGGTAACATGGAAATTCTCACGCATGCTACGGCCTTCACCGTAGCATTAATCAGCTCGCGGGCTTAGAACTTTTTAATCCTTTGAGGAGCCCTGCCCCATGTCTGACCAAGCCAGCAAAGCCTTCGTATTTCGCGCCCTGCACACACGCTCAGGTGCCTTTATCATTCCAAATCCCTGGGATGCAGGTACGGCGAAAATCCTTACACAACTTGGCTTCGAGGCACTGGCCACGACAAGTGCCGGATTGGCATTTGCCCTTGGCCGCAGCGATGGGGCAGTCACCCGTGAAGAAACCCTGGCGAATGCCCAAGCAATTGTTCATGCAACCGGTCTTCCGGTATCTGCCGACCTTGAAAACGGTTTTGGGCAATCGCCTGAGAAGGTCGCTGAAACAATCCAACTCGCGGCAGGTGTTGGCCTTGTTGGCGGTTCGATTGAGGATGCGACCAGGGACAAAGACAAGCCGATCTATGATCTCACTTTGGCGGTTGAGCGAATTTCAGCGGCAGTGGAAGCGGCGTGCGCGCAAAACATTCACTTCACGCTGACGGCGCGGGCCGAAAATTTTCTTCATGGAAGAGCTGATCTCAAAGACACGATTGCCCGCCTGCAGGCCTTTGAGAAAGCCGGTGCGGATGTGCTCTATGCGCCGGGTCTGCCAAGCCTGGAAGCAATCCGCGAAGTTTGTTCATCGGTCACGCGTCCGGTGAATGTTGTGGCAGGTCTCAGTGGACCAGCGTTTTCGTTCAAGCAGCTTGCGGATGCGGGCGTAAAACGTGTGAGCGTCGGTTCGGCCTTGAGTCGGGCAGCACTTGGCGCGTTCATGCGCGCGGCCAGCGAAATGAAAGAAACGGGTACATTTGATTTCGCCCGTGAAGTGGTCGCTTACGCTGAAATCAACAAACTCATGAAAGAAGATACCCCATGACTGTTACCGTTCAAATTCGTTATGTCATCGACCCGTTCCAACGGGATGCATTCGAACGCTATGCACGCGCCTGGAGCACAATCATTCCGCGCTGCGGCGGCGATCTGCTGGGTTATTTCATGCCCCATGAAGGTACAAACAATATCGCCTGGGCCTTGATTTCGTGCGGCAGTCTGGCGGCCTACGAGGCTTACCGGGCGCAGCTCCATGTGGACGAGGAAAGCCTTGCCAATTTTGCCTTTGCCCAACGAGAGCGCTTCATCCTTTCTGAAGAGCGCACGTTCCTGTGTGCTGTCGCGGCCTAGAAGCATGTTCCGGCAAAGTTGAATGACTTTGCCGACAAGGACATGCTCCAGCTTATTGATCTGGCGCGAGTTCGCTGTCGCGGACCTTCGGTTCTTTTCGCTCGGGTGATTCCACCCGAGCGGAAAACGCGCTAGTTCAATTGGTTTTGGAGGCCACTTCTGGAGCGAAGTAGTTGTCGATGGCAGTGGCAAAGGCCTTGGCAATTTTTGTTTGCCAGGCAACGGAAGTGAGCAATTTTTCATCGGACTTGCTGGAGAGAAAACCGAGTTCAAGCAAAACAGAGGGAACATCGGGGGCCTTCAGCACCATGAAGCCCGCAGAGCGTAACGGCTTGCCGGTCATAAGAGTCAGCGGCTTTAGCTGAGCTACCGCTTTCTTGGAAAAGAACATGGCGTGGTTCTTTGACTCGCGCTGTGCGAGATCAATCAGAATGTCAGTAATTTCTTCGGTCTCTGCCTCAAGGTCCAGCCCGCCAATAATGTCGGCACGGTTTTCTCGCTTCGCCAAGGCTTCCGCTTCGGCATCCGAGGCCTTTTCCGAAAGCGTATAGATCGTGACACCGCGGGCATCCCGGCCTCTTACGGTATCGGCATGAATGGCAAGAAACAGGTCAGCTTCCTTTTCCCGGGCAACACTCACGCGATTTTTCAGGCTGATAAAACGATCATCGGTTCGGGTCATCACCACATCATACTTGCCGGTTGCCAAGAGGGCATGGCGCAGAATGGAGGCGAAGGACAGCACCACGTCTTTTTCTTTCGTGCCAGTCCGGCTCACGGCACCAGGATCAATGCCGCCGTGGCCTGGATCGAGGACAATGATTTTCCTGCCAGCCTTGTTCGCAAGAACAATTTTTTTCTCCGGTTTAGGTGGCAAAACCGGAACAGCCGACAATTCGGCAATATCGTGCTGGATTTTGGCCTGTTCGGAGTTGTAGGACTTGACGAAGGCCTCTTCCGTTGTTTTCACGATGTCAACCACAATGCGAGCGGGCTGGCCCAGTTGTGGCTCTACAAGAAAGGATTTTTCGATCAAAACAGGACCTTTGGTGTCGATTACAATTCTCGATTTGCCCTCTTCCAACAGGCCGTAACGGTACTCGGATACCAAGCCCCGCACCTTATGGCCAATCCCAGGCGGCAGGTCGAACCGCACATCAGGCATGTCGATAATGACGCGATAGGGGTCGGGCAGGACATAAACACTGTAGCTTACGGTCTTGGAAATATCCGCCACGAAGCGGGTGCGGGTTCCATCGCCGCCTACTCTGGTTCCGGTTGCAACCGCATCCCCGGCGGCAAGAGATTGCGGCAAAGCCATGAAAAACATGCATATAATGCATAGAACAGGGATCAGCACGAGGCGTAATCCGCGCCTCATTTCCAGCCAACCCAAGCCGTTGTGCAGTGCAATCATCGTGTCTTGACCCAATCGCGGAAAGGTTAGCGGGGCCATGGTTAACCCAAGGTTTCCGAGGGCCGATTTCACCAAACTGACACAAGCGACCTTGCAATTTTGACTAGGCCTCCCTAAACAAGAAGGGTCTCTTCGGCAGACTCGATTCAATCGTTTGGGTTGCAAGAGCAATAATTTCGTGACTGAGAGGTCCGGAGAATCAGCTGGTTCGCCCCCTCATGTCACGTCTAGGTGAGGTTTCCAAGTCGGGAGCCTTGTGAGTTTCACGGGCAAAGGACATCCGCCCGGGCACGCTGATGAGTTAACCGTTCAGGCCATGGTGGCTTGAACAAAGATCAATGAGGGCCATGGTCCAGAACTTTACGATTGCGCCTCTAG
>CAZAMS010000111.1:0-2138 GCA_964486305.1 uncultured Aestuariivirga sp. | reverse complement strand
GGCAAATAATTCCCTGTCGCAAAGCATAGCAACAACCTATAATTTCCCGTGACCTGATGCGCCTCCATATCCGCCATGAAACATTCTACGCCTACGAAACGCCGCTCAGCTATTCGGTGCAGCGGCTCTATCTGACGCCGCAAAGTTTTGATGCACAAAAGGTCGTGGAGTGGAAGATAACAGCTCCTGGAATTGAAGGGGCGCTCACCTATCTCGATGGCTTTGGAAACCGCGTCCATCTCAATACCTATCAGAACATCGACCACCCGGTGAGTGTGATCGCGGAAGGCCTTGTGGATGTGACCGATGCCTCCGGTGTGGTCAAAAATCTTCCCTGCCCTGCTCCGGATGCGATATTCCTGCGCCAGACCACTGCAACTCGGCCCAGCTCGGCCATTCTCGAGATGCTTGAAAAAGTCAACGCGAAAGGCCGTGGCAAATTGGATTTGTTGCATGCGCTCATGACGGAAATCCGAACTGCAGTCATTTACACAATTGGCGTCACCAACGCGGATACTACGGCGGCGGAAGCCTTTGCCGCAGGGCAAGGCGTATGCCAGGACCATGCCCATATATTCAGTGGTGCCGTGCGGCATCTTGGCATTCCTTCGCGTTATGTGACGGGTTATTTGGCCCTTGAGGGCGGTGAATCGGCCACGGCCAGCCACGCCTGGGCAGAGGCGCTTTTGCCGGACCTTGGCTGGGTTGGTTTTGACCCCGCCAACGGCAAATGCCCTACGGATCACTATGTGCGGGTGGCGGGCGGCATTGATGCCCATGGTATTACCCCAATCAGGGGAAGCCGCAAGGGCGGCAGCGCCGAGGAAATGAGGGTAGAAGTCAATGTCGAAATTGCGCAACAATAGGTCTAGCGCGCTTTCCGCCTGGGTGATTCTACCCAGGCGAAAAAAATTCGCGCCAGATTTATTACTTGGAGCATGTTGTTTTCGGCAAAGTCGTGCAACTTTGCCGCAACATGCTCTGAGAATCGGCCGGGACGGGATCTGATGACTTACTGTGTTGGAATGCTGCTTGATGATGGCCTGGTGATGGCCGCCGATACCCGCACCAATGCGGGTGTAGATAATGTGGGCCGGTTCAAAAAACTCCATACCTGGCAGAAGCCCGGAGAATGCCTGTTTGTGATTTTGACCGCAGGAAATCTTGCCGTCACACAGGCCGTGGTGAGTCTTCTCACCGAGGGCACAAAGTCCAAAAAGAGCAAATCTGCCGACGATAATCTCTTCGCTGCCAAGACCATGTTCCAGGCCGTTCGAGTTGTCGGCCGCGCCATACGCGAGGTTAAAAAAATTGAAGGCGAGGCGCTTTCGCCAACCAGCGATGCGTTTTCTTCGAGCTATATCTTCGCCGGACAAATAGGGAGGGAACGCCCGCGGCTGTTCCAGCTCTATGCGGAAGGCAACTTCATTGAGGCGACCACCGATACGCCGTTCTTTCAAATCGGCGAACACAAATATGGCAAGCCCATCCTTGACCGCGTGGCGCAAACTTCGATGAAACTCGGTGATGCGGCGAAGCTTGTTCTCCTGTCATTTGATTCAACCTTGCGTTCAAACCTGAGCGTGGGGTTGCCTATTGACATGCTCACTTACGAAACCAACACGCTGAAATTGGAACATACGAAGCGCATCGGGCAGGATGACCCCTATTTCAAGATGCTCTCATCAGAATGGTCGAAAGCACTAAGGGCCGCGTTTCAGAATATTGAAGCGTTTGATATTTGAGGCCCCCAAACATCCCTCACCCCGAGGTGCTCTGCGGAGCAGAGCCTCGAAGGGCCGGTGGATGCGGAAATAGATGCTTCGAGGCCCGGCTTCGCCGTGCACCTCAGCATGAGGGGTATTCTTCCGTTAAGCAAAGGCGGCAGCCATCAGCCGCTTGGTGTAATCCTCGCGCGGGTTCTCCAAAATCTCATCGGGCGTACCCTGCTCCACCAAACGGCCATCCTTCATCACCATGATATGATCTGCCATGGCTCGCACGACTGCGAGGTCGTGACTGATGAAGAGATAGGACAGATTGTTCTTGATCTGAAGATCGCGCAGAAGCTCGATTATTTGTCCTTGAACCTGGCGATCAAGGGCCGATGTTGGCTCATCCAATACGATGAGTCTGGG
>CAZAMS010000110.1:0-1720 GCA_964486305.1 uncultured Aestuariivirga sp. | reverse complement strand
GAAACCGCTGTCGGCGTGTCTGCTTGGCGTGCACTTCAAAACCCAAACTCGAAAATGTCTTCTGGCGCATGGATTCTCTCCCTCACCATCTTGAATCACATCGCAAACCAGCCGACAAGCAATTAAATCAGAGGCTCCCTAGCTTGATAAAAATAGCCTTGGTTGAAAACAGTGCCGCCCCTGCGCCTGCATACAAATAGCCCTTTAACACGCGATGCCGTTCCATGCCCTCGCTTTACAGGCTCACCCTGTACTTGTCGTCATCTTTGGGTAACATGACTGTCATGCAGGTTAAATGATGGAGTTCCCGGGAATGACTGAATTGCGTTTTTGTTCGGCCCTTGAAATGGCGCGCCTGCTGCGGGCCCGGAAAGTCTCGGCAAAGGAGCTTCTGGAAGTCTGCCTCGATCAATATGCCCTGCATAATGACACACTCAATGCGATTGTTGTCACCGATCTTGGCCGGGCCAAGCACGCCGCGACGGCTTCCGACAAGCGCCTGAAGAAAGGCACACCGCTTGGACCCTTTGACGGGGTTCCCATGACGGCCAAGGAGTCCTTTGACTGGAAGGGCACGCCTTCCACCTGGGGAGAGCCCGCCTACAAGGAAAACATCGCCACGTCCGATGCGGTCGCCATCACCCGCCTCACCGATGCGGGCGCGGTGATCTATGGCAAAACCAATGTGCCGCTCATGCTGGCGGATTGGCAAAGTTTCAATGAAGTCTATGGCACTACAAATAATCCCTGGGATATCTCGCGCGCGCCCGGTGGATCATCGGGTGGTTCCGCAGTGGCCTTGGCCACGGGCATGAGCGCACTCGAAATTGGTTCCGATATAGGCGCCTCTCTGCGCAACCCCGCGCATTATTGCGGCGTCTTTGCCCACAAACCAACTTACGGCGTTGTGCCCTTTCGTGGCCATCTCCTGAGCAATGTTCAGTCCAGTGATATTTCAGTGGCAGGCCCGATGGCGCGTTCGGCAAAAGATCTCACCGCAATGATGAAATTGTTGGCTGGAACAGACGGCACGGAGGCGCGCGGGCTTAGTATTCATCTCCCAGACCTCAAACAAAAATCCTTCAAGGATTTCCGTGTCGCCGTCATGCTGAATGATCCCGTGAGCGAGGTTGATCAACCGGTTCAGGTCCTGATTGCGAAGCTCGCGCAATTTCTGGGCAAGAAAGTGAAAAAGATTTCGCATGAGGCAAGGCCTGATTTTTCAGCGCGCGAAGCCATGGACATCTTTATCGCACTCGTGCGTTCTGCTACCAGTCGCCGTCAAACTGAAACTGATTTCACCGACAACGCCGCACGCGTTGCGAATTTTGATCCAAACGACGACAGCTACTATGCCAAGATGACCCGCGCCTATGTCATGCCGCACCGCTCATGGCTCATCGCCAATGAACGCAGGCACCAGATGCGGTTGCTGTGGGATCGCTTCTTTGATGACTGGGATGTCATGATTTGTCCTGCGGCTGCCTCTGCTGCATTTCCTCATGATCACGTCGGTGACCGCCATGATCGCACCATTGAAGTGAACGGCAAACGAGTCCCCACGACGGATCAATTATTCTGGGCGGGCTATTCCTGCTGTTTCTATATGCCTTCAACAGTTGCGCCGCTCGGCCTCACGCCCCAGGGCCTGCCCTCAGGCGTGCAGATCATCACGCGGCACTATGGGGACTACACGTCGCTGCACTTTGCGGAGTTGCTG
>CAZAMS010000109.1:0-7896 GCA_964486305.1 uncultured Aestuariivirga sp. | reverse complement strand
AAGCAGCCCGTTGTAGAAACACCCTGGCCCGCACCTATTTCTGCTTTAATTATTGATGATGAAGTAACAATCGCAGTGCAGGTCAATGGCAAGCGCCGCGATGAAATCAAGCTTCAGAAAGGGATGGCGAAAGACCTTGTTGAGGCGGCTGTCATGAAGCTCGACGGTGTAAAACGCGCCCTTGACGGAAAGCCTGTGGTAAAGTTCATTGTCGTTCCAGACCGTATTGTGAATATCGTAATAAGTGGGTAAGAGATTGCGGGTGAAAAACGCCATGTATTGCCTTGTCGTTTTGCTCAGTCTCGCTGGCTGTGGCTATAAGCCTCTGTATTCGTCAGGCAGTGATGGCCGCGGTGTTGTTGCATCGCTTTCTTCTATTGCGGTCCAGGAATCAGAGAGCAGGGCCGGTCAGCTTGTACGAAACAGTCTGCTTTCATCAATCCGGCCCGCCGGTACTGCGCAGGATAATCTCTATAAACTTGTTCTGAATCCAGAATTGACTCAGTCAACTTTGGTTGAACAGACGCTCCCGGGCATTAAGCGTGTACGATTGCGTTTAACCGTATCATATCAATTGATAGAGACGGGATCCGATTCCGAAGTGAATTCAGGAAAGACCTTCTCCGCCGTATCCTATGATATCATTCGCGAACCCGTTGCCGACTTGCAGGCCGAATCGAATGCCACGAGCCGGGCGGCCCGGGAAGTTGCCGCCGATATTCACACCCGTCTTGCAGCCTATATGGCGAGCCGCGGGAACCAGTAAATTCAATACTGATAAAAGGCAGATGCAATGGCGATCGTGAAGGCAGCGGAGCTGATCGCTCTCCTTTCAAATCCAACAAAGGCTCCAGGCGCTATTCTCATTCATGGGGCGGACCGCAGCGCCGTGTATGAACTCTGTCAGCGTGTCGCAAAAAAGATGACGGGCTCAGGCGATGAAACGTTGAATGTGTCCCGTTTGACAGAAGCTCAGGTTGTCAGTTCTTTGGGACGGCTTTATGAGGAGTTCTCGTCTATTTCCATGTTTGGTGGAAATCGACTCGTTTGGGTATCGGGCGCAGGAGATGCTCTGACAAAATCGCTCGAACCCATCCTCTCGAGTGAAATTGCTGGAAATCTGATTTTGCTCGATGCTGAAGCCCTGTCAAAAAATTCCCGTTTGCGAAAATTGCTTGAAGCGAATTCGCGCGCAGTTAGCGTGGCGCTTTATGAGGAATCTCCGCAGGAACTGCGGCTCCGCCTTGATCGCATGATCAAGTCATCCGGTTTGGCAATTGATGAGGAGGCCATGCTCAGGCTTCTGGAATTCATGTCCTTTGAGCGCGCCGTTGCCGAAAGTGAAACACTGAAGCTCATCACCTATTGCCAGGGTCAGGACTCAATTTCGGTTGAGGATGTTCAGGCAATCTGCGGCGATACGTCTGATGCCTCCATGGATGATTTGGTGGATGCGGTTTTCGAAGGCAATTTAAATGATGTGGACCGTTATGTGATGTCGGTAAGCGCTTCTGCGAGCGCTGGCAGGGGAACTCTCAGCGCCGTGCTTCAGCACATTGTGAAACTTCAGGGAATGGCAACGCAAATTGGTCAGGGCTCGTCCATCGACAGCGTCGTGCATGCGCCCCGCTTTGGCATCTTTTTCAAAAGACGCGCCTCAATTTCCATGCAATTGAGAACCTGGGATATTGACGCTCTCCTGAATGCCGAAGAAAAAATCTGCAATGCAATCTTGCAGACACGCCAGCACCCCGATCTCGATGAGGCACTTGTAAGCCGTGCCCTTCTGGCATTGGGCCGCAGCGCCCGGCTGAGGGATGCACGAAGTAACTAATTAGTTCACTTCTTGCGCATGAGCCGGTGTGTAACGCCATCAAGCTGGTCAAGCGTTTTGTATTTGATCAGGAGGGTTCCCCCCTCCCGTCCTTGCGCTTTGATCTCCACGCGGAGGCCTATGGTTTCTGATATTTGGTTTTCCAGGGCGCGGATGTCGGCATTTTTATGGGCCTTGGCCTTGCGCGTCGAGGTAGCTGGGTTGCTGCGCGTGAGCGTTTCCGCCTCGCGTACCGAAAGCCCGAGGCTGATGATTTTGTTGGCAAGGTCCGCAGGCGAATCCGTTGCAACCAATGTCCTGGCATGACCCGCCGTCAGTTTTCCATCTTCGATATGGGCACGGACTGATTCGGGCAGCGTGAGCAGGCGCAAGGTGTTGGCGATGTGACTGCGGCTTTTGCCAACCGAGTCGGCCAGTTGCTGCTGTGTATAGGAGAATTGCCCGAGGAGTTGTCCGTAAGCCCGCGCTTCCTCGAGTGGATTCAGATCAGAGCGCTGGATATTTTCAATGAGCGCTATCTCAAGCGTTTCGCCATCACTGAGATCACGGATAAGAACGGGCAATTCATGAAGGCCTGCACGCTGCGATGCCCTCCACCGGCGTTCGCCGGCAACAATTTCATATTCGCCGTCGGCGCGTTGGCGAACAACGATCGGCTGCAGCAGTCCTTTCTCCCGAATGGATTTTGAAAGATCCTCAAGCTCCTCTTCCCTGAACTGCTTGCGTGGATTGTTTGGATTTGAGTGGAGCAGTTCAATGGGAAGGTGCCGCAGGCCCCGGGATTCCTCCGGTGAGGCGGCTTCGATGACATCATCGCCGATAAGTGCTGCAAGCCCTCGACCCAACCTGCGTTTTTGTGCCTGCATCATGGTTCTTTGCCCTCAAATACTGAAAGAATTACCCTGCCCAGGATAATCACAATTGTTTCGGAAGTGAATCGATCACGCCGCCCGGAGTTCGCGCTCACGGCGAATGACTTCCGATGCGAGTTTGATATAGGCCTGGGACCCGGAGCAGATGTTATCGTAAAGTAGGACTGGCTTGCCATAGGACGGGGCCTCAGAAACTCGAACATTACGCGGTATGACCGTTTGGTAAACCTTATCGCCAAGCACACTGCGAACGTCCTGTGCCACCTGGTCGGAAAGGCTGTTCCGCCGATCAAACATGGTAAGAACAACACCCTGAATGGTTAATTTTGGGTTAAGAGTTGTCTTCACCCGCTCAACTGTTTTCAGGAGCTGGCTCAACCCTTCCAGGGCGAAAAATTCACATTGCAGGGGTACCAGTATGGCGTCTGCCGCCGACAATGAATTGATAGTCAGCAGGTTGAGGGAGGGCGGGCAATCAACCAGGATATAGCTGTAGCTGCGGGCCTTGTTCTGCTGCTGCCAGAGGCGCCCGATGGCATCGGCCAGCCGGTAGGCCTTGCGGTCAAAATCCGCCAACTCAAGTTCCGCGCCCAAAAGATCAATCGTCGAGGGTACACAATGGAGCCTAGGAATCCCTGAATCGACAATAACCTGATCCAGCTCCGCTTCACCGATGAGGACATGGTAGGAAGATTTTTGTTTGGGCCCGCGCACAATTCCAAGGCCGGTGCTGGCATTGCCCTGCGGGTCAAGATCGACGATGAGAACATTTTCGCCAACAGCGGCAAGGGCCGTTCCAAGATTGATGGCGGTGGTCGTTTTGCCCACCCCACCCTTTTGGTTGGCAATAGCGAGGATTCGGGGACTTGGGGACTGATTCTGGTTAAACACGGGTAATCTCCTTTACCTCAAGAATAGTACCGTCCGAATCGGTCATACTTGCATGCCTGAAGATTGCACCCATTTTCCAGAATTTGGTAGCCTCGTTCACCTCACTGTCCACATCTTGTCCCTTGTGAAACAGGCCAATGGCCCTCCGCTTCAGCAAGGGTTCGGCCCAGAGCAATAGCTTCTCAAGCGGTGCCAGCGCCCTGGCGGTCACATACTGCGGTATTCTCGCCGGCAAATGATCTTCAAGTGTTTCCAAACGGATTTGGTGGACTCTTACGTTGGCCTTTGTCAACCGGATGGCTTCGCGCAAAAAAGCAACTTTCTTGCCGTTGCTCTCATATAAATCCGCCCTGAGATTTCCACCCAGTGCCAGGATCAGGCCGGGAATTCCAGCGCCCGAACCCAAGTCAGCAACAGCTTCCGTTTTATTCCGCATGAGCGGCAGAAGCTGCAAACTATCCAGAACATGGCGCCGCCAAACATCTTCAACTGTCGAAGGTCCAATCAGATTGATCTTTGCCTGCCAGGTCAGCAGCAGCTCAACATAGGTTTCGATTTGGGCAATTGATTCACGTGAAACATTCAACCGCGCCAGCACATCATCAGAAATATGTTGCGCCATTCATCAGGCACTCCGGCGCTGATTTTGCCGCTTGATGTGACCCAACAAACAAGCCAGGGCTGCCGGGGTCATACCTTCAATGCGGGAGGCCTGACCCAAATTACCAGGCTTAACGCGCATGAGCTTTTGCCTGATCTCAATCGAGAGACTGGGCAATCCCATATAGTCAATATCATGGGGCAGGCTGACCTGGTCTTCCTTCCGTAGTGCCACGATGTCGGCCGATTGCCGGGCGCTGTATCCCGCATAAAGTGAATCCGCAAAGAGCCCTTCCTTGGCAAATTCTGGCAGGGCCGCAATCTCGGGCCAAAGCTCACAAACCCGCTCAAGCCCTACTTCCTGCATGGCCATGAGATCGAGAGCCGAGCGCCTTTGACCATCCTGATTAACCTTCAAGCCGAGCTTGGCAGCCGCTGCCGAAGTCATACCCAGTTGCTCTGCCAGCCTGCGCGCGTCATTCAATACAGTCATACGATCAGCGAAATGCTTCTGGCGCTTGGGGGCCACAAGGCCCAGAGAAATACCTTTGGGTGTCAGTCGTTGATCGGCATTGTCGGCGCGAAGTGAAAGCCGATATTCGGCCCGCGATGTAAACATGCGGTAAGGCTCAGTCACGCCACGAAGGACGAGATCATCAACCATCACCCCGAGATATCCCTCGGCCCGGTCAAAGCTGACCTCGTTCACGCCGCCGGCTTTTCGCGCCGCATTGAGACCTGCGATCAGACCCTGGGCTGCAGCTTCCTCATACCCGGTCGTACCATTGATCTGGCCGGCCAGGAACAAGCCGGGCAGGGCCTTGACCTCCAGTCCATTCGTCAACTCACGGGGGTCAACATAGTCATACTCAATGGCATAGCCCGGCCGCAAGATTGAAACATTTTCCAGACCAGGAATGGTCCGGATAAATTGTTCCTGAACATCCCCGGGCAGGGAGGTTGAAATACCATTGGGGTATACCGTGTCATCATCCAGCCCTTCCGGCTCCAGAAATATCTGGTGCGATGACTTGTCTTTGAAGCGGTGAATCTTGTCCTCAATGGAAGGGCAATAGCGCGGCCCTGTTCCCTCGATCTGACCTGAGTAAAGCGGCGAGCGATGAATATTGCTGGCAATCAGCTCATGGGTTCGGGCCGTCGTTTGGGTGATGAAGCAGGAGACCTGCGGCGTGGTGATTGACTCAGTAAGGGTGGAAAACGGCGTTGGAATCTTATCGCCCTTTTGCTCTTCAAGCGCGCTCCATTTTATGGTGCGTCCATCCAGCCTTGCAGGCGTTCCGGTTTTCAAACGGCCCAACTGCAGGCCTGCCGACCGCAGCTGTTGTGAAATACCAAATGCCGGTGGCTCACCCACACGGCCAGCCGGAATCTTTTTCTCGCCGATATGAATGAGGCCAGCAAGAAATGTCCCTGTGGTTAGAACAACAGAGCCGGCAAGCAATTCTTCGCCAGCCTCGGTCGTGACTCCAACAACCCGGCCTCGATCAATCACAAACCCACAGACGGCGGCCTCCACAACAGCCAGATTATTCTGCTTGCGAATTTCCTCTTGCATTCCAGCCCGGTAAAGCTTGCGATCCGCCTGGGCCCGTGGCCCGCGCACTGCCGGTCCCTTGGAACGGTTGAGCAAGCGGAATTGAATTCCAGCGCGATCGGCAACCCGGCCCATCAGGCCGTCAAGAGCATCGATCTCGCGCACCAGATGCCCCTTGCCCAATCCGCCAATCGCAGGATTGCACGACATCTCGCCAATCGTAGAAAACTTGTGCGTGACAAGAGCCGTGTTCGCACCAAGCCGTGCCGAAGCAGCGGCAGCCTCAACACCCGCATGGCCGCCGCCGATGACAATGACATCAAATTTCCTGTTCATGGCGGTTCTCTAGTCCAAGCCCGGCCATTGGTCAAAGCCGAAACAAGTTTCACGTGAAACAGGTTATTTGCCGATGCAAAATTCATTGAAAATTTTGGCCAGTAGATCTTCAACATCCACCCGCCCCGTCACCCGGGCGATGCTGAAACAGGCCTTGCGCAAGCATTCTGCGGCAAGTTCAATTTGGTCCGCTTCATATGAAAGTGAATCGTTGAGGAACCGAATCGATTCCTCCACGGCGTCCTTGTGCCGTGTACGGACGACAGACGCCTGTTCCATGCCGCCAAAGCGTTCCTTCACCAGCCTTTCAAGTTCAGCAATGAGGTCCGCGAGACCTTCCCCGGTTTTTGCGGAAATTCTCAGATGTGCCCCCTGAGGCACGGCATCACCCAGTAAGTCCGACTTGTTCAAAACTTTGAGTGTCGGTAGGACCACGTTTTCTATTTCCTCCCTCACGTCAATCGAGGATACCCAAACGACGATATCGGCCGCACCGACTTCGGACTTCGCCCGCTGCATGCCAATGTTTTCAATCTCGTCATGGGACTCCGACCGAAGGCCTGCCGTATCCGTCAGGATGACGGGAACCCCGCCAAGGACAATTGAGACCTCAATGACATCCCTGGTAGTGCCGGGATGGGAGGAAACAATGGCGGCCTCGCGGGCGGCAACCAAATTCAGCAAGGTCGACTTGCCGACATTGGGTGCGCCGGCAAAAACAACCTTGACGCCCGATCGAAGTGCGCCCGCGCGATCTGCCTCTGCTGCGGCCCTACTCAGACGCTCTACCAGATCAATAGTCTTGGGCCTAATTTCGGCAAACGCCGCGGCAGCAACACCATCCTCTTCGACAAAATCTATCGCCGCCTCAAGGCGCGCCAGAATTGAAATCAGTTCCGTTCGCCAAACCTCATACTGGCAACTGGTACGACCGAGCATATGGTGCATGGCCATACGCCGCTGAGCTTCGGTACGGGCATGAAGCAGATCGGCGAGCCCTTCAGCCTCGACCAGATCCATCCGGTCGTTGACGAAAGCCCTGCGCGTAAATTCGCCAGGCTCAGCTAGTCTCACGCCATCGACCGAGCGAAATACACTGAACATCGTGTCAATGACCGCCGCACTGCCATGGACATGAAATTCGACGACATCTTCGCCGGTAGCACTGGAAGGGCCCGGCATCCACAAGACCAGTGCCTGATCAATGACCTCCCCTGAACCAGGAACGCGCAGTTGCCGCACACTGGCTAGGCGCGGTAAGGGTAAGGGACCTGCAATGGAAGCAAGGACACTTCCGGCCTTACCCCCGGACATGCGGATGACGGCAATTCCGGCCATGCCGGACCCGCTTGAAACCGCAAAAATCGTATCAGAATTAATCATTTCGGATTCGAATCGATACCATGTCACATAACCGGCTCAGTCAAGAAACCAGCCCCTATCTGCTTCAGCACAAGGACAATCCAGTACACTGGATGGGATGGAGTGAACAGGCTCTTCAGGAGGCCCAGAAGCGCAACCAGCCCATTCTTCTTTCAGTTGGCTATGCCGCCTGCCACTGGTGCCATGTCATGGCCCATGAGAGTTTTGAAGACCCGGTAACCGCCGATCTCATGAACCAGAATTTCGTCAATATCAAAGTCGATCGTGAAGAGCGCCCCGACATCGACCGCATCTACATGGCAGCCCTCCACAGCCTCGGAGAACAGGGAGGATGGCCCCTCACCATGTTTCTGACCCCTGATGCCCTTCCCTTCTGGGGCGGCACCTATTTCCCGCCTGAGACAAGATTTGGCAGACCGAGCTTT
>CAZAMS010000108.1:0-4016 GCA_964486305.1 uncultured Aestuariivirga sp. | reverse complement strand
GTCTCGGACGGCCAATTGGCTTCGGTCAACCTCTCGCCGCACCGGTTCCACGGCGAATGGAACTACACCATTGCGCCACAACCGAAAATCTCATCACGCGCAAATCGTAATTGACTGAGTTATTTATGGACAAACCCTAAGCTGTGAACTTGACTAAGGAATAGCCATGACGGATTTCATCACAGATGCAGTTAGCTATCGTACACTTGCTGGTTACTATTTAAACAGTGCAAAGATACTTGAACCAAATTTGCCGGGAGAAATAAAATCTGTCGGAGATATCATGATGTGGATTCCATTCTACTTTCTGATATCGCATTCAGCCGAGCTTTTCCTGAAATGCGCGCTGCTAAAACGTGGTGTGTATTTAGGTGAATTAAAGAAAATTGAACATCGTCACAATTTGAAATCTCTGCTTGATTTTGTCGAACTTAAAGGAGTGCCCGTTTCACTCAGATCACGCAATGCCATAGACTTACTGAGTGAGCAACATTCCTCGCACGGCTTAAGATATCTATCGTTGGCTGAAAATTACTATCCAACAAAAGGCATGCCGACGCCAAAAGAACTATACGAGGTCTTAGATGAGCTTCTTCTACTTGGAAGAATTTCTACCCACGGCGTTTGACATAACAATTACGGTGACACTTTTTCTTAACTTAAACGAACCTCAAACTATTGCGAGCTACTTCAACAAAAGCTCAGCCATCTTCTCGTTGGTGATGAGGCCGTTGATCAATTTGCCAATTAGCGCCCCTCTAACGGCACGCAAGCGGGGTGGCGCCATGGCGACGCCGATCACCCTTCTCCTGGCCGGTTGATCGAGGGGAGCGCTTACGACCCGGTCATTGGTCAGGCCTTCAATAAGTTGGCCATCGGAGTCATAGGCCCAGCCGATGATCTCTCCTGCCGCCCCCGCTTTCACGAGGGCGCGCATTTCTTCCGGTTTGACGAAACCATCGCGAATGAGGGCAGCATCCTCGCCCATGGTGCCAACACCAACAAAGGTGACATCGGCTTGCCGTCCCAGCTCAATGACGTTGCCCACTGGTTTTTGGGCCAACAGAAGCGCCTTGTCCTGGACGGTTGTTGCAATAACCGGAAGCGGCATGGGGTAATGGGGGGCTTTCACCGTGTCAGCCACGCGGCTCACCACGTCATAAAGCGTTGCTGATCCATCAGATGCGATATTGCCAACGAGAGAAACAATTTTGTGTTGCGGGCAGTCCATCGGCGTCAGTTGATCCACCATGGCGCGGAGCATGCGGCCCGTTCCCATGGCCACGATGACGGGATGCGGCGAAATGATATAGCGCTCAAGTTCGGCAGCAGCTGCCTGGGCAACGCCCAGTGAAATTGTATCGGACTCCGGGTCGCTGGGCACGACCTCGCAGAAATCAATACCGTATTTCTGTTTCACGCGCTCCGACAGCGCCAGGCAATTGGCGATGGGGTGATCAAGGCGCACCTTGATAAGCTTTTCGCTGATCGAAAGAGACACCAGCCGCTGTGCGGTTTGCCGCGAAACGCCGAGCTTTCTGGCAATTTCATCCTGGGTATTGCCGGCAATGTAATAGAGCCAGCCGGCGCGGGCGGCTTCATCAAGGCGGGTGTTTTCCTGCTCTATGTTTCGCACCATGATGGCGGCAATTTCCCTAGGTTAAGCGCAGTTCTGGGGCGGCATCAAAAAATCCATCCATACGATCAAAAACCCGATCCACCAAATGCCCTGAGCCCAGATGGTTGTAACCGTGCTGAAAATGGCACCCGCCGGTGAATTGCCAGACCAGCATTCCCGCCGTTTTTGCCGCTTCAATCCCGGTGACGCTGTCTTCAATCACGAGGCATTGCTGCGGCGGGACACCCATTTCCTTTGCGACATGCAAAAACAAATCAGGGGCGGGTTTTCCGAGGCACACCATTGAAGTTGTGAACACGCGGCCTGCAACCTTTGAAGCAAGTCCGGCCAGTTCCAGCGAGCGGGTAACGCGCAACTGGCTGCTGCCGGTGGCCACACAAAACGGAACGGCAAGAGCGTCAAGCACATCGTTGATAGATGGCATGGCCTTAAGATCAGCGCCGAATCTTTGCAGAAGCTTTATGCGATAATCGGCTTCGAAAGAATCGCGCACCTCGGTGCCGTGCAAATGGGCAAACTTCGCCGCAACGGAGGAAAAACTGTGACCCAGAAAATGTTCAAAGACAAAAGCCAGATCGATGTTCACACCGATTTCGGCAAAGGTTTCCACCAGTACTTGCGCGCTCAAATACTCGCTATCAACGAGCACGCCATCACAATCAAAAATTACCAGGGAAATTTTGCGCAATTTTTAAGTCTCATTTTGTGCGAAGAACACATCAGATCACGATGATTTTGGATTGATTCAATCCAAAATCATGAACGTGATCGAAATCAATATTCTGGAGCATGATGTTATCGCCAAAGTCTGTCAACTTTGGCGCATCATGCTCAAGATCACGATGATGATTGCCGCAAACAGGAGCTGGCCGCCCGGCTTTCCGGGCTGCGGGACGGGAGTCTTATGAGCGTTGCAAATTTTACCTGTTTTTCCTCAGCTATTCGCCATTTATCAACTCAAATACCTGATAACCAATGGTTAATTTCGAATGCGATTGCAGTTCAGAAGTTGCGCTCAACCTTGAGGCGACACGGCATAAGGAATCTGGGGGATGGCGGAAGCGTCGTTAGAAACGTTGGGCGTAGTACTTGAGCCAATTCTCGACCTTCGTGCCGCCGGCCCCTTGAAAAGCACTCTTCAGCAAGGCCTGGTTCGTGGACAGCCGCTGGTGATCGACGCAAGTGCCGTGAGCCGGATGTCAACCGCCTGCATGCAAGTGTTCACCGCCGCCGTTCTTGAAAAACAGAAGAGCGGCGTGGCGCTGGTTCTCATGAAATCTTCCAACGTCTTCGACGCAGCATTCGTCAATCTGGGCCTTGCTGCCATCCTGGACACCGTCAAATCACAGGACACGAAATGAAAATCTTGGCAATCGATGACTCTCCCACCATGCTTGAAATCCTGGTGACCACGCTGGGCGAGGCGGACCACAATGTCCTGGAGGCCGGAAACGGGGCTGAAGCCATGAAAGTGCTCGCGGCGGAAGCCGTCGACATGATCATCAGCGACCTGAATATGGTGGTGATGAGCGGCTTCGAGCTGCTCTACAAGGTGCGCGAGCATCCCGTGCATCTGGGCATACCTTTTGTATTTCTGACCACGGAATACGACGATGAGCTGAAACAGGCGGCGCCACGGTGGTGAAATCGTAAAACTCAAGGTCATGCTGCCGTCAGAAAGAAACCCCGAGCTGGAAACTTTTCTTGCCAATTGGGCCCATGGAAAGAACTACGATCCGCGGAAGGAAATGCAGCCATGATCATCAGCAAGCTGGATTTTCTTTATCGCGCCCAACTCGATCAGGAAACCCTGGAAGTCTGGATCGAAGAGGAATGGCTGGTTCCCGACGAAACCGCGGGTGCGCCGGCATTTTCGGAGGCCGATCTGGCGCGCGCCAAATTGATCCGGGATCTAACCCACGACATGGGTGTTAACAATGAGGGCGTGGGCGTAATCCTGAACCTTCTGGACCAGGTGCATAGCTTGCGAAAGGCGATGGCCGACATGCTGCCTTCAATGCGCGAGCGGCCCGTTCCGCCTGATGTTGACGAAGATCAACGCCGCGATTGAGATTTTCGGCCTTATCTATCAAGTGCAGGAAGAATTTCAGCCCATAAAACGCTATGGTCCTAGAAGGACTGCGGGGGCTTGGACTCTAGGACCATAGACTTCTGGGTTGTCAGTTTGCGGGGGACAACCAGCTCCATTATACACTTCCCAAGAATTAATTCCATAGGGAGTAGATGGCTGAATCCTTCTTGGACTTTCAGATCTTGAGCGCTTGTTCCGTCGCCTCCTCTTCGGTCCAGGCCGCGCCTTCGCCCATGAGGCGGGTGCGTTCGTCCTCGGCCAATGCCGCGGCGACGAGCGCTGACG
>CAZAMS010000107.1:0-6244 GCA_964486305.1 uncultured Aestuariivirga sp. | reverse complement strand
CGGTCATGGATTCCAGAACGCCATCCATGAAAATCTTGACGCGGCCCGAATGCAGCATGTCTCCCTGATATTAATAGCGCATTTCAACGGCTTCATCGATACGGACCGTTTCAAAATAATTTTTCTGGTGGAAGGGCACCTCTGCGCGGGCGATAAGCTCATCATTGTCCTGCAGTGCCTTTAGAAGTTTAAGCTGATACCAGTTGCCATCCATATTGTGGATAGAGGTGATGCCGAGGGAGGCGCAGTAATCCAGCCCGCGCTTCATGAAGCGCTGATCGGCCAGGCGCTCGGAAGCACTGGCGGGGGGCACAGGATTTTCGCCGGTCACCATGCCGAGCCATTCGCGCCCGCCCGTTGCGGTGAGTCGGAGAAGGGGTGCAAAGGCGGCGGCCTCGCGGAGTTCACCTGTTGCAAGACCGTCACTACCCACAACAATTTCATTGCCGGGGGGCAGGCTACGCCCGTGCAAAAGTCCGGCGGTTTCAAGCGCCTTGGTGTTGGCCCAAATGGTATGATGGTCGAAGCAGATGAGCGCCAAAGGCCGATCAGAAATTATTGCGTCCAGGGCGTGGCGGGTGATGGATGTGTTATCGCCAAGCGAAACCGGCGACGCGCTGTTTACGATGATAATGCGGTCCTTCGGATTGGCTTTGGCATATTCGCGAACTGATTCCGATACGGCGGATAAGCCCTTTATATTGTTTATCATCAGGCCGTCCAGTTCCACGGCTCCGCCAAACAGGTGAATGTGGCTTTCGACGATGCCGGGCATGACGGTGTTCATCTGGGCATCGACGACACGGGTGTGTTTGTCCTTGAGCGTTTTCACATCCGCATTCGATCCCACGGCGAGAATCCTGTTGTCCTTGATGGCAAGCGAATCGGCGCGCATGGCGGGCTTGTGCATGGTTAGCACACGGGCATTGGTGATGATCAAATCGGCAGATGGCATGATTTTTCCTTCTTTTGAGCGGCCAAAATGCCCGCTTGCAATTGCTTGTGCAAGGCGGCAAAATTTGTCTTGTCATTAACAATTGAAAGGAGGTGATCCGATGTCGAGTGAGTTCACAGCGTATGCCGTCAGGCTCGTGCGGATCGAATTCTTTGGCGGGGTTACCGCCTGATCGATCTCATACCGGGATGCTGATGGAACGCATTTCACGGAAGAGGCCGCTCAACAGCGGCCTCTTTTTGTTTGGTACACTTGCGCCGCTGCATCTGATAATATAGAAATCAAATGGTTTCTATATTTTTCCGAGGCAACTATGCACAGCACCGAGGATCGTCTTCTTCACACGCTGAAATCGCGTGGTCCCCTGCCGACGCAAGCCGTTGCCCGGCAACTTGGCATTACACTTCCTGGGGCCCGCAAGCATTTGTTGGCGCTGTCCGAGTCAGGGCTTGTCGCAAGTGAAATGGTGGCAACTGGAGTAGGGCGCCCCAAACGGATTTGGACTCTTACTGAAAGGGCGCAAAACAGGTTTCCGGACACCCACAATTTTCTTACGGTTGAGCTGATTGGTGCCGCGCGCGCCACATTCGGCGAAGCGGGCCTTAACAAACTGATCTCCCGGCACGGACAAAACACGCTGGAGCGTTACCGGGCGGCGCTTGGCAAGCGGCGCGGACTTCGCGCCAAGATTTCCAAGCTCTGCGAGTTGCGGAGCGAGGAGGGTTATCTGGCGGAATGGCAGGTTCTTGAAGACGGAACATTCCTGCTGTCTGAAAACAACTGCCCGATTTGCGCTGCGGCAAAGGCCTGCCAGGGCTTTTGCCGCTCTGAGCTTGACGTTTTCAAGGCCGTGTTGGGGCCGGGTGTGAAGATTTACCGCGTCGACCATATCGTCAGCGGCGCGCGGCGTTGCGCCTACCGAATTGCGAATACGCAGTGACTTCGCAAACTGACATTCGCCCGGATTGGGCCGAGTTGTGGCGCTCGGGTGCCCTGCCGCGCCTTTGTTTCATCAGCCTTGGAATCACCTTTCACGCCGGTGCTGAAAACATGATTTCAACCATCATGCCGGCCATGGTGCGCGATATCGGCGGAGTGCAGCTTACGGGCTGGTCTTTCGCAATTTACGAGATCGGCTCGATCCTTGCAGGTGCTGCCACGGGGAGGCTCTGCACCTTCTGGACAGTGCGCACCAACATGATCGTGGCCGCACTGGTTTTTGCGCTGGGAACTTTTGCCACGGCGTTATCGCCTTCGATGTACTGGGCTCTTGGCGGCAGGCTGTTCAGCGGCTTCGGCGGCGGAGCACTCATCGCGCTCTCCTTCGTCGCGGTGCAACGCTATTTCGATTCGCGAATATGGCCACAGCTCATGGCCATCCTGTCGATCGTCTGGGGAGTTACTGCTTTCGGCGGCCCGCTCTACGGCGGGCTTGCGGTTACGCTGCTCAGTTGGCGCTGGGCTTTTGCGCTGTTTGCGGTGGCCGCTATCGTCTTTGCCATTGCCTGTGCCATCATCTTGCGCAATGAACCGGAGCCATCGACAGTTGCTACTATGCCCGGAAAGTTTCCGGCGGTGGCGCTTGGCTGCCTTGCTCTGGGCATTACCGCAATCGCGGCAGCGGGTGTTGAAACGCGTCTTGCGTTGGCCGCAACGCTTGTTGTTGTGGGCGTTGCGGGAACCATTGGGTTCTTCATTCTCGACCACCGCAACTCATCAACCCGGTTATTTCCCTCGGAGCTCATGAAGCCGGACAGCACGGTGGGTTCCGGCCTCCTGATGGTCGCCGCACTTTCAGTCTCGACATGCTCCTTTGGTTTTTATGGGCCGCTGCTGCTGGCAGCGCTCCATGATTTCACGCCGGTGATGACGGGCCTCATCATTGCCAGCGAGTCGGTTTCCTGGTCGATCCTGTCCATTCTCGTGGCTAGTGCGCCGAAGCGCCATGAGACCCTGATCGTGCGCGCGGGAGCATTGTTGATTGCGGCGGGAGTTGGCGGATTTGCCTGGGCCGTGCCTTCGGGATCGGTTGCTGGAATTCTGTTTTTTGCCACGCTGCAGGGCGGCGGCTTTGGCATTCTCTGGCCCTTTGCCAACCGGTTGGTCATCGAAGCAGCGCCTCCAAACGAAAAGGAGATCACGGCCTCCGGTTTTTCCACCTTGCAGCGCATCGGCTATGCGACGGGTGGCGCTACTGCCGGCATCATTGCAAACCTCAATGGATTTTCCGGCGGCTTTACGAGAGAGACTGCGACCACAGCGGCGGTGCCGCTTTTTGTCTATTTCATTCCGCTGGCGCTTCTGGATTGTCTTGCAGCGTTCCGGCTAACCAAGCTCAAGCCTTGAGAACTTCCATTTCTATGGGGCCAGTGCCGCGGCCATGGACAAACTGGTCCACGTAAGGATTGTCGCTGTAGTCAATGGTTCTAGCGGGACCCTGCCAGATGATTTCGCCCTTGTGGATCATGGCGATGTCATCGGCGATTTTGCGGGCGCTCGCCATGTCGTGGGTAATGGAAATGGTGGTGGCGCCGAGACGCTTCACGCAGTCCACGATCAACTTGTTGATGATGTCGGCCATGATGGGATCTAGGCCGGTGGTGGGCTCATCGAAGAAAATGATTTCGGGATCAGCAGCGATGGCGCGGGCCAATCCCACGCGCTTTTGCATGCCGCCGGAAAGTTCTGCCGGGTACAGATTGCCTACGTCAGCTCCGAGGCCAACCTGGCTGAGTTTTTCAATGGCGATGTCTTTCGCCTTGGTACGGGGTATGTTGCGGCCCTGAATCAATCCGAAGGCGACATTTTCCCAGACGGGAAGGGAGTCAAAAAGCGCGCTTCCCTGAAACAGCATGCCGAAGTGCGCGAGATATTCATCACGGGCTTTGCCCTTTAGCCCTACGACTTCTTCGCCGCCAATTTTGATGGAACCTGAATCAGCACGGAGAATTCCCAGCACGCATTTCAGCATCACGGACTTTCCGGTGCCGGAACCGCCGATAACAACGAGGGAGTGGCCTTTCGGCACGGAAAGATTGATGCCATTCAACACGTGTTTTGAATTGAAGCTCTTGCGCACGTCTTGCAGAACAATGTGACCTTCAGCCATCACTCACTCCGAAAACAGCAAGTTGGTGAGGGCGAAGTTGGCGGCAAGAATGAGGATGGCGGCGGAGACGACGGCATTGGTGGTGGCACGGCCCACGCCTTGGGCACCGCCTTTTGAATTGAAGCCGTGGTAGCAGCCCATGACGGCGATGATGAAGCCAAAAACCGCCGCCTTGATCAGGCCCGAGGTCACGTCGTCGACGTGAAGAAAGTCTGCGGTGTTCTTGATATAGGCATAGGAGTTGAAACCAAGGGATCGGGTGCCAACGATATAGCCGCCCATGATGCCAATGGTGTCGCCGATGGCCACGAGGATGGGCAGGGTGACGACGGCTGCAATGAGCCTGGGGCCTACGAGATATTTGAACGGGTTGGTGGAAAGGGTGACCAGTGCATCGATTTGTTCGGTCACCCGCATGGTGCCGAGTTCAGCAGCGATAGATGCGCCCACGCGGCCTGCAACCATCAGGCCCGCGAGAACGGGGCCGAGCTCGCGGGTGATGCCAAGGGCAACGATGGAAGCGACGAGGCCTTCGGCATTGAAGCGCGATGAGCCGAGATAGATTTGCAGGGCCAGGGCGCCGCCTGTGAAAAAGGCGGTGAGGCCCACGACGGGCAGGGAATTATAACCGATGCGCCACATCTGCTCAAGAATTTGGCGGCCGTAAAATGTGGGTGAAAGGCCCTGGGTGAGGCCGTCTTTCAGAAAAAGTGCGACCCGGCCAATTTCTGCCAGGAGGGCAAGCACGGCGCGACCGATGGGTTGGAAAGGGTTCAAGCTTGAGGTCCCGAATCAAGTTCAGAATAGAGTCTGGCATAACGGCTGCCCAAACGGGTGAGCAATTCGTAGGATATGGTGCCAGCCCAATTCGCTGCCTCATCAATCAGGATATTGGGACCGAGGATTTCGGCGCGGTCGCCGCGCTTCACGGCTTGCGCAAGATCGGTCACATCTATCGCCATCATGTCCATGGAGACACGGCCTATGATCGGGCAGCGCTTTCCGCCGAGAAACACTTGCGGCGGATTGTTGCTGTTGCCGGAACTTAAAGCGCGCGGGACCCCATCCTTATAGCCTGCGCCCAGCACGGCCACGCGGGATTTGCGCGGGGCTTTCCAGGTTGCGCCATAGCCTACGGTTTCATGGGCCTCGACTTCGCGGGTTTGCAGGATCGTTCCTTGCAAGAGTGCTACGGCATGCATGGGATTGGCAAGGGTAGGAGTCGGGTTTCCGCCATAGATGGCGATGCCGGGGCGCACGAGATCATGGGCGTAATCTTTTCCCAGGAAGATGCCGCTGGAATTGGCGAGGCTTGCGGGAACGCCGGGGAGCTTTGTGCGGACGGTATTAAACGTGTCACGCTGTTTTATGGTGAGGGGATGGGCGGGTTCTTCGGCGCAGGCCAAGTGGCTCATAACGAGGCTCACGTGCAATCCATCCATCGTCGCGGTCTCAGCCAGCAACGCGGTGTATTCGTCCATGGGAAAGCCGAGACGGTTAATTCCGGTATCAACATGAATGGCGCAGGGAAGTTTCCTGCCGTAGACCCTGCCGAAGGCCGCCCACTCGCGGGCTTCTTCGATGGAGATCAGGGCGGGCAATAAATTGTTCTGAGCGTAGAATTCGGCTTGTCCGGGGAACAGGCCATCGAGCACGTAGATGGTGGCTTCGGGGAGGACGCCGCGCAGTTCCTCGCCTTCTTTCGGGCGGGCCACAAAAAAACTGCGGCAGCCCGCTTCCCACAGGGCTCGGCCCACGGGCTCAACGCCCAGGCCATAGGCATTGCCTTTGACGGCGGCGCCACATTCCGCCGAACCCGCATGGCTCTTGAGATAGCGCCAATTCTTCTGGATTGCGCTTAAGTCAATTGAGAGCACGGCACCGGCAAGATCTTTGGGCGTGGCGGTTGAGGTTTGATCCATAACCCCGCGCTTTAAGGGGTTTGGGGCAAAGGTGCAAGATTTGCCCCAACATGAAAAAGGATACTGCAATTCGTAGCGCCTATCTCTCCATGGTCGGGCTTGACCCGACCACCCAGACTTAGAGCGGATTTCGCTCGTATTGAATCGGAAGGGTTCCCAACGGCTTGTCAATGAGGGAATCTGGCGGCTTTGATTCGCAATCAGGAGCCGAACATGCCGAAGCCCTATTCCATCGACCTTCGCAGCCGGGTGATCGCA
>CAZAMS010000106.1:0-5589 GCA_964486305.1 uncultured Aestuariivirga sp. | reverse complement strand
ATGGCAATGGGACTGCCATCGATTTCACACTTGGCGATAGTGCCTTTCAGCATGGTGCGGGCGGAAATATCCTTAGGCTTGCCCAATGCCAGCGTTACGTCGGTGGCGCGCACGACAATACGGACGGGTGTCTTGCCATCGGCGAGTTGGCCGGTGAGGGAAATGTTTCCGGCGGGGTGGGCAATTGTTGTGAGGCCATAGGCGGAATCATATGACGCTGGTCTGCCCGTGAGGATTGTGGTTTTCTCAAATCGGTTTGTTTGTGCATCGGGCAGATTCATGACCGCTTGGGCGCTGCCCTCGGCCACGACCTTGCCATCCCGCATCACGACAACGTGTTGTGCCAGCCGCGCCACCTCTTCAATGGCGTGGGAGACGAAGATAACCGGAATGCCAAATTTCTTCTGCAGCTGTTCAATATAGGGGAATATCTCGCGCTTGCGATCCATATCCAGGCTGGCAAGGGGTTCGTCCATGAGCACCAGACGCGGTGCGGAAAGCAGCGCCCTGCCGATCGAAACACGCTGGCGCTCGCCGCCTGAAAGGGTTGAAGGGCGGCGATCCAGCAACGCGGAAATCCCCAGAAATTCCACAATGGATGAAAATTCCATGCCGCCTTGTTTGATGCCATAACGCAGATTGTTGCGGACGGAGAGATGGGGCAGGAGCAATGCGTCCTGGAATACATAACCAATGCGGCGCTTGTGAACGGCGCGATTGATTTTTGCCTTGCTGTCATAGAGTGGCTCACTGCCAATGAGAATGCGGCCACTGTCTGGCTGTTGCAGTCCGGCGATGAGATTGAGGAGGCTTGATTTTCCAGCCCCTGACGCGCCGAAAAGGGCGGTAATCCCGTGGCCAAGTTTTATATTCACGTCGAGCGTGAAATTCGGGCGGGACTGTTTGACGGAGATTTCGATCATGGTGTGCCCGTTACGCGCCGGGTGAGGCGCCTTGCGAGAAGCTCAGAGACAAGGAGGGCCGCAAGGGCGAGGGCTATGGACAGCAGTATCAAACGCAGGGCCGCCGCATCGCCTTCAGGTGTTTGAAGGAGGCTATAGATTGCGAGGGAAAGCGTTTGGGTTTGGCCGGGGATATTTGAAACAAAGGTAATCGTTGCGCCGAATTCACCAAGTGCCTTCACATAGGTGAGTATTGTTCCAGCGAGCATGCCGGGCGCCGCGAGAGGCAATGTTACTGTTGCAAAGACCCGCAGCGGGCTGGCACCGAGGGTTGCTGCAGCGCCTTCCAATCTCTGGTCAATACTTTCAATCGAAAGCCTGATAGCGCGAACCATCAGGGGAAGTGCCATGAGGGCCGCGGCAAGGGCAGCACCCGTCCAGCGGAAGGCAAAGACCAAGCCAAAGGTTTGCTCAAGAAAGGCACCAATCACGCCTTTCTTTCCAAAGGCTATAAGCAGCAAATAGCCGGTCACCACGGGGGGCAAAACCAGTGGCAGATGGATCAGGCTGTTGAGGGCCGATTTCCCCCAAAACTCTTTACGTGCCAGCAGCCAGGCAAGGGCAAGACCTGCGGGAAGACAGATGAACGTTGCCAACAGGGCAACGCGCAAACTGAGAAATATCGTGGTCCATTCTTCGGGTGAAAGACTCATTCCAACAGGGTGAAGCCATTTGCCTTAAAGATCAATTGGACCTCCTCGGAGAACAGGAAGGTGAGAAAAGCCTGGGCATCCGGGTTGGTTGAAGCGGCAATAACGGCAGCAGGATAGACAATTGGCTTGTGGCTGGCTTCAGGAAAATTGGCGACGACCTGAACCTTTGATTCCGCTACCGCGTCACTGCCATAGACGATGCCAAGCTTGGCTTCACCACGGGCGACCAGGGCCAAGGCGCTACGCACGTTTTCCTGCATGACAAGATTTGGCTCGATGCTGGACCAGAGGCCCAGACTTTCCAACGCGGCCTTGGCGTATTTTCCCGCTGGAACGGATTTAACGTCACCAACAGCCAGTTTTTCGTTACCGAGAGAGGAGGCAAGATTTGAGTCTTTTTCGAGTTCAACTTTCAGGTCAGTTCCCGTCGCTGCGACAAGGACAAGGGTGTTGCCAACCAAATTTTTCCGGGAATCTGGCTTGATCAAATTCTTTTTTGCGACGTCATCCATCCAGGCGAGATCGGCGGAGATGAAAATATCGGCGGGCGCGGCCTCAGCGATTTGCTTGGCGAGGGTGGCTGATGATCCATAGGTTGCAACCACATCCTTGCTGGATTGGGCTTTCCAGGATTTTGCGATGTCATCCAGAGCGGTTTTCAGGCTGGCTGCTGCGAATACATTGACACTCTCGGCATAGGCCGGGACTTGAAAAATCATGCCTAAGAAAACGATGGCAATGACGCGAAAGAAACGGCTGACACTGAACATTCTTGATCCTATTGTTAAGCGCTATATTTCATTGGATATAACGTTGAACGCGTGATGTCAAACGCGACGTTGAGCATGGGCCTACAGAGTGAGTCCTGCCGGTGTGGGCAGGTTAACCCGGGACAGTACGTGGGCATGGGTTGCAAGATCGCGGACCCATTCATAGTAAATGCCCTTGGTATTGGTGAGTATAACGCCGGCTGCCGCCATGCGGCGAAGGCCCGCGTCATGGTGCGGAGGGGGTGAAGCAGTTGCATCTTCAACTGCGGCCACACGGAACCCCTGATCAAGCAGTCCCAGCGCCGAATGGCAAATGCATACATCGGTTTCCAGCCCCACCAGCACATATTCGCTGCGTCCGGTCTTTTGAACGGCTTCAAGGATATCGGATTGGCCGCAGAGGCCGAATACCTTCTTGTCGTGTACGCTTGCGCCCACGGGCAACTGTTTTTCCAGGTCAGGCACTAGCGGGCCGTCGCGGGCAATATCCTCTGCCGTGGCAATAACCGGTATTTCGAGGATGCTGGCCACCTGCATGAGCCAGCCGATTCGCTCGACGAGCGGCTTTCTCCAATCGAGAGGAAGTTTTGCCAGGAAGTAGTCCTGAACGTCGATGACGACCAGCGCGCATTTGTCGGCTGAGAACAATGGGGCTCCTGCCATCGGTCCCCGCCTTGTGAACTTATTGACTTGCCTGGGCAACCTGTGTCGCCGATGGCGCATTTTTCATCAATGCCAGCACACGCTTTTTATAGAGCTTGTATTTCTGCAAGTCCTTGCCGGCCAATTGCTTGCCGCCGGTAGCTTTTACCTTCAGCGGATTCATGGGGCGGCCTGCAACGCGAACTTCGTAATGGAGATGGGGTCCGGTCGCCCGGCCCGTCGCACCGACATAGCCGATGATCTGCCCCTGATTGACTTTCTTTCCACCGCGAATACCGTCAGCCAGCTTGCTCATGTGGGCGTAGAGTGTTTCAAACTTGTTGTTGTGTTTGATTTCCACCGTTACGCCGTAGGCACCATGGCGGCCAGCAAGCTTGATGATGCCTGAACCCGCGGCCCGGATGGGGGAGCCATAGGGCACGCCGAAATCCACGCCGGTGTGCATTTTGGTGTAACCAAGAAGGGGATGCTTGCGCATGCCAAAGCCGGAGGTGAGTTTGGAGCCGGATACAGGCGTTTTCAAAAGTGCCTTGGACGCACTCTTGCCATTCTCATCCAGGTAATCCACTTGGCCATCGGCGTTCACATAGCGGTAATAGGTCTTGGTCACGCCACCGAGGGTAAGTTGGGCATAGTGCAGAACCTTACGCTTTGTCGATGAACCGGTGAGTGGATTGCCATAGAAAACTTCAAATGAATCGGTTGGCTTGACCTGGCGTTGGAAGTCCACATCGTAGGAAAATACGCGGGTCAATTCTGAAATGATATAGTCGGGAACCTTGTTGTCCTTGGCTGTCGCATAAAGGCTTGAGGCCACTTTTGCCTTGGTGCGGAATTGGGTGATTTGGGCGTATTGGGATGCTGTTCCTTTTCCTCTGCCATCAACCCGTGCAATAAAGCGGCCATCTTCATCGGCCTCAATGGTAATGGTTTCCTTCGGACCCGGCTTAAAAGAAAGCTGAACGGGGAAGGTTGCATCGCGGCCGTAGAAGTCCTGCTGCCGGTCGAGGGTCAATTCAAATTCGGTGCCAGCCGCGATCATGCGGGCCGGGAAAACCGGTTCAATGGCTGCAGCAAGGGCCTGGGCCGCTTCCTTGGTCACGCCACGATTGGTGAGTTCGTCAACCAAACTGCGGCCTTTGGCAATTTTGAATGTTTCGTCGATTGGTTCGGCAGGCGGCGTCTTGGTGATGATGGTAATGTTGCCAGATTCGGTCTCGGAGGCCTGAATTTCGGCATCCAGAACAACTGTTTTGCCGTCGCCATAGGGCAGGTCATCGGCAGTTATTTCGGGATAATTATTGTCACCGCCTAGATCACGCTCTGGAATGATTTCGGTATCCTGCGAGGACAAGGAGGCAAGGCTGGCAAGTTTTGACTTGGTGCCGGTTGCGGCGGATCTGTCGATGGAGGCGAAGGCGTCGCCGGGGGCGGCGTTTTCTCCAAACAGGCCGAGTGCTGCGCCACCTACAACGATCGTGCCAATAATGCCGGCAATGCAGGTGGTGAGCAGCCAGCGATGATGAACGGGTTCGTCGGCGAAGGGATCGTCGAGCTCGGCTTCAAGCTGGTCAAGGGATATCGGTTCGCGCTGAACACGAACATGCTCAGTTTGCCGGTAATCGGATGCTTTACCGTGGCCCTGCAATACGAATGTCCCCTCGCACTAAATACTAACTTCTGTTTTTCTGGCTGGCCCACGCCGCCTGTTCCAACGGTAATGGCCCAATCAGTTACGTTCTGTCAATCTTTAGACACCCCGCCTTGCCACAAGGGGAAAGCCAGTTTCCCCCGCAGAGCACCCAGAACGAGCTGTCCCACATCTCGAACCCGGGAATCATTGCCACCAGACCATTAAGGTTTGGTTAACTATGACAGCAATCCTGCTCAATGATGGCAAGAATGGGGCGTTGAGTCCAGAAAGTTGGTCTTGCTTTTTCAAAGGCCGGGATTTGCGCCCAGATAAATGATCGGGCGGTCAAAAATAAAATCACTGGCGGTCGAAACAGCCTGGTTTTACACACCCGCCAGCGCGTAAAAGCCTTTGCAACGCAGCGCTTTTTTGCATTTGCAAAATTTTTCCAACAAGTGCTTGACACTTCCGCATACGCCCTCCTATAAAGCGGCCACTGAGGGACGCGGCGTTGCAAACAACTGCCGACGGTCCTGTGTGAATTCAATGTGCAGCTGGCTGAGACGCCGGTGTTACCCGAAAGGGGAACCGGTGGATTTTTCGTCGGCTGCATGAATCGGAAGCTTAACAAAAGCTTCCCCGCTGTTTGACATCGTTGATGAAAGAAAGAGAAACGCAGGCGGCGTGTGTCCTGGCGGTTCGCGAAGGTAACTTCGTGGACAACCGAAACATTAGTCGTATGCGTTTATATTAAGAGAAGACAATGCTTTAGTGGAAACACTTGAGCACATGATCTCTCGTCAATTTAATACGCAATGCGATCATTTTTCTGGTGAATTCATTCATCAGAAGAGCTGTTTCAAACTTGAGAGTTTGATCCTGGCTCAGAACGAACGCTGGCGGCAGGC
>CAZAMS010000105.1:0-9126 GCA_964486305.1 uncultured Aestuariivirga sp. | reverse complement strand
TCAAACGCAACACCTTTTCCACCAGGCCGCTCGCCAGACTCGATCAGCCTCCCGGAACCTCCACCGCAAAGAAAGCGGCAAGTCACGGTGCTATCCAATTCGAGTTCTCTTATGCCTGAAATTCCCCGGACAGCCCTGCGTGAAACGGGAGAGGAGGGGATCCGTTGCGGAACGCAATGGGGAGGTGAGGGCGGGCCACGGCGAAAGTGCCCTCATCTATCCCATGTCACTTCGTGACACGGGCCCCTTTCTTCCCCCGCACGCGGGGGAAGACGTTAGGCGATACCCTTTCCGAGCAACTGTGCTTCAGCTACAAATCACTCATGCGCAGCTCAAAATCCGTTCACATCATCAATTGCCATGCCGAAGGTGAAGTTGGTGACGTCATTGTGGGCGGCGTTGCACCACCTCCCGGCAATACCATTTGGGAACAGTCGCGCTTCATTGCAAGGGATCAGACACTCCGCAATTTCGTTCTGAACGAACCCCGTGGCGGGGTGTTCCGCCATGTCAATCTGCTTGTTCCGCCGAAACATTCAGAAGCAGATATGGGCTTCATCATCATGGAGCCCGAAGATACCCCACCCATGTCGGGTTCGAACTGCATCTGTGTGGCAACGGTGCTTCTCGATACCGGCATCATCCCCATGGTTGAGCCTGTAACGCATCTGAAGCTCGAAGCACCCGCCGGCCTCGTCGAAATCACCGCCCAGTGCAGCAATGGCAAGGCCAACCGCATCACGCTCCGTAACGTCCCATCCTTTGCCGACCGCCTGCAGGTGCCCCTTGAAATAGAGGGCCATGGCACAATTCTCGTTGATACCGCCTTTGGTGGTGACAGCTTTGTGCTGGCTGAAGCAAAATCCTTTGGCTTTGCCATGCTGCCCGATGAGGCCCGCGATATTGCCGTGATGGGCCGGAAAGTTGCCGCCGCCGCAAATCAGCAATTGGCCTTTTCCCATCCAACACTACCCGACTGGAACCACTTTTCCTTTTGTTTCATGACCGGGCCCTTGGAACGCATTGACGGCACACTCTCAAGCCGCAATGCTTGCGTGGTCAAACCCGGCAAGCTCGATCGTTCGCCCACAGGCACAGGCTGTTCTGCCCTCATGGCCGTGATTCATGCCAAAGGCCTCATGAAAGTAGGCGACACATTCATCGGTCGCTCCATTATCGAAAGCCGTTTCACGGGCCGCATTGAAGCTGAAACCGTGGTAGGCAATCACAAGGCCATCATTCCCACAATTTCAGGTTCCGCCTGGATATCAGGCCAAACCACACTTATGCTCGACCCTGATGACCCTTGGCCTGCTGGCTACAAAATAGCCGATACCTGGCCCAAGGAACCTTAACCCATGACATCCGGATTAATTTGTCATACAATATAAAAAACCAACCCCAATGAGGCCATGATGAATATCGTCCAGATTCTCGATAGCAAAAGAAAACGCCGCGTCGGCCTCGTGAGTGATGGAAATATCATTCTTTTAAAACGCGTTGCCCGCACCACTGAACTGGCCACGATTGCCTTAAAAGATGGCGTCAAACTTTTGAGCGCCGCGAAATCACTTAGCACCAGTGCTACCGAAAATTACACCGCTGCCCTCAAGGAAAACCGCCTCCTGCCCCCAGTGGACCACGAAGATCCCGCCCATTGCATGATCGCCGGCACGGGCCTCACGCACCTGGGCTCAGCCTCGGCACGCGATTCCATGCATGCAAAGCTCGAAGGAAAATCCGATGAACTCACGGATTCACTCAAGATGTTCAAGATGGGCCTTGAAGGCGGCAAGCCAGCGAAGGGTCAAGCGGGCGTGCAACCCGAATGGTTCTATAAGGGTGATGGCTCTTGGCTTGTGGCTCCGGGTGCCGCTCTTCCCAAACCATCTTTCGCCCTTGATGGCGGCGAGGAGCCGGAACTGGCTGGCCTTTACATGATCGATGCCAAGGGCAAGCCTATGCGCCTGGGTTTTGCCCTTGGCAATGAATATTCAGATCATATCACCGAGCGGCAGAATTATTTGTACCTCGCGCACTCAAAATTGCGCCACTGCGCCATCGGGCCTGAAATGATCGCAGGCTCCGCACCAGGAAATATTTCCGGCATGAGCCGCATCAATCGGAAGGGCAAAACCATTTGGGAAAAGCCATTTCTCACGGGCGAAGCCAACATGTCCCACACCCTTGCCAATCTGGAATATCACCACTTCAAATATGCGGGCTTCAGAAGGCCGGGCGACGTGCATATCCATTTCTTCGGCACCGCCACCCTGAGCATTGCAGATGGGATTGCAACGGAAGATGGTGACGAGTTTGAAATTTCGGCTCCGGCCTTTGGCGCAGCCCTGCGCAACCGCCTGAAATTCCTGAAACCGGATTACAAGCCCGGTGGAGTGAAATCCCTTTGAATTCTGCTTTCATCGCCCTTGATTGGGGCACATCTTCCTTTCGTGCCTACGTGCTGAACAGCGATGGCACAATTCAGGAAACCATCTCCGCCCCCCATGGCATTCTGGCGGTGAAGGATGCTGCCTTTGACGAGACATTGGAAACTCACATTGCCCACTGGGACAAGGCATTGCCGATCATGGCCTCTGGCATGATTACCAGCCGTCAGGGCTGGGTGGAATTGCCCTATGCCGCCTGCCCCGCAAACCTCAAAACCATAGCCGCAATAATTCAACCGCATAAGTCAAAGCAAGGTCGCAAATTGTTCTTTGTTCCCGGTATCAGCTATCGCAGCCCTGATGGCATTCCCGATGTGATCCGTGGCGAAGAAACCCAGGTCTTGGGCGCAAGCCAAGGCGGGCATGAACACTTCGTAACACCCGGCACCCACAGCAAGTGGATTGATGTCTCAAACGGTGAAATCAAAAGTTTTTCCACCTACATGACTGGGGAGGTTTTCGCCTTTCTCAGAAATCATTCAATTCTTGGAAAGCTGATGACTGGTGAAACAAACAATCCTGCAGCTTTTGAGCAAGGCGTTCGTACCGGCCTGAAAGATCCCGCTGGATTTCTGCATCACATTTTTTCAACGCGCACCCTTGCTCTTTTCAACGAGATGCCAACCGACCACTTGAGTTCCTATCTCTCGGGCCAAGTGATCGGCACTGAAATCGCTCATGCCATTGCGAAAAATATGGCGATCGCACAGTATAGGATTCTGGCAACCCCGGCCCTTGGAGATCATTACATGAAGGCCATGACGATTGCCGGATTGAAGGTGAGCTATGGCGAGCCGGACGTTGTCGTGAAGGGATTGAGGCGGATCGCCGTTGCTGCGGGCTTACTCTCATGACATTTGCCGTATCCGAATGTGGCCTCATCGCAATCCTGCGCGGCATTACAACAGGCGAAGTTGAAGCCGTGGGTCAAGCCCTGTTTGATGCGGGAATTCGTGTGGCCGAAATTCCATTGAATTCGCCGGACCCCTTCGCCTCCATCCAAAAAATGAGTGCAGCTTTCAAAGGCAAGCTGATCGTTGGCGCGGGAACTGTTCTCAGCGTTCAAGATGTGAATTTGTTGAAAGCCTATGGCGGCGAAATCAGCGTTTCGCCCGATTGCAACGAAGCGGTGATTGCGCGCGCCAAGGAACTGGGCATGGAGCCCCTGCCCGGTGTGTTTACCACAACGGAAGCCTTTGCCGCCATCCGCGCTGGCGCCACCCATCTCAAGCTGTTTCCCGCAGAAGCCGCAAGCCCCGTAACTGTTAAAGCATGGCGCGCCGTATTCCCAAGGCATGTCAAACTCTACGCCGTAGGCGGCATCACCCCCGCAAATATGCAAGGCTGGATTGACGCTGGCGTTGCAGGCTTTGGCATTGGCTCTAATATCTATAAACAGGGCTTCACCACCGCCGATGTAGCAAGGTCGGCAAAAGAATTTGTTGCAGCTTGGAGAGCATTGAAAACATGAAAGTCGCTTTAGTCACAGGTGCAGGTTCAGGCATTGGCAAGGCCTGCGCGATGGCATTAGCCGATGCTGGTTATGCCATGGTGCTCGCCGGACGCCGCATTGAGGCCTTGGAAACAGTTGCGAATGAAATTGGAAGCAATGCGCTCGCTGTTGCGACTGATGTAACAGATCCAAAATCCGTGGCAAATCTTTTCACACGGACAAAGGAGGAATTTGGCCGGCTTGATGTCCTGTTTAACAATGCCGGAACCGGCGCACCCGGTACCATCAACCTTGAAGACCTGGCCTTCGAACAATGGCAAAGTGTGGTGAATACAAATCTCACCGGTCCCTTCCTCTGCACCCAGGAAGCTTTCAAAATCATGAAGTCCCAGTCCCCTATGGGCGGCCGCATCATCAACAACGGGTCGATCTCAGCCCACGTGCCGCGCCCAAACTCAGCGCCCTATACATCCACCAAGCATGCAATCACCGGCCTGACGAGGTCCGCCTCCCTTGATGGCAGAAAATACAACATTGCCTGCGGCCAGATCGATATCGGCAACGCGGCGAGTGGCATGGCCGCAAACATGAACACCGGCATGCCCCAGGCCAACGGCTCAGTCGCACCGGAGCCCACCATGGACGTGCAGGATGTGGCCCGGTCCGTCGTCTTCATGGCGTCGCTGCCACTCGATTCAAACGTGCAGTTCATGACGGTAATGGCAACCAGGATGCCATTCATCGGCAGGGGTTGATAACACACCGTTCAGTGACAATTTTTGGGGGAAGACAATGACGATCCGCGCCCTGATCTGGAACGAAAACGAACACGAAAAAACCAATGCGCTTGTGGCCAAGCTCTATCCACAAGGAATCCATGGTGCCATTTCCAAAGCCTTCGATGGCGCCAAGGACATCAGTTTTGAGATCGCAACCCAGGACATGCCGGAGCATGGCTTGACTGAAGAACGCCTGAAAAACACTGATGTTCTGCTCTGGTGGGGCCATAAGATTCATGGGGCTGTCAGTGATGCCATCGTTGAGCGCGTGCAAAAGCGCGTGTGGGAAGGCATGGGGCTGATTGTTCTGCATTCCGGGCATTTCTCAAAAATCTTCCGCAAGCTGATGGGCACACCCTGCTCGCTGAAATGGCGCGAAGCCGGCGAGGTCGAGCGCCTCTGGGTGATCAACCGCAATCATCCCATTGCTGCCGGGCTTGGCGAATACATCGAAATCGAACACGAAGAAATGTATGGAGAACCCTTCACCATTCCGGAACCCCTCGAGACTGTTTTCGTCTCATGGTTTGAAGGCGGTGAAGTGTTCCGTTCCGGCGTGACTTTCCAGCGTGGCGCCGGAAAAATTTTCTATTTCCGCCCCGGCCACGAAGCCTACCCCACCTATCACAACAAACAGGTTCTGCAGGTGATCCAGAACGCCACGCGCTGGGCCTATAATCCAGCAAAGCCCTGGATAAGCATAGACGACGCACCCAACGTGCCCCACGACAAAGCGCCGGTTCCCTTGGAAGTCAAAGGCCCGCGCCTCCATCACGATGGCGAGGCAGGATACCGCTGATGCCGAAACTTCGCATTCTGATCCTTGGCACCGGAGGGATGGCCAAAAAGCACGTCCTGCTGTTGCGCGAGGATCCTCGCGTTGAAATTACCGGCGCCGCCGACGTTGATTTGGGTCGCGCCAAGGCCTTTGCCGAGGCGCACCAAATCCCAAAAGCCTTTGGCACGCTGGAAGATGCCATCGCCTGGGGCCAATTCGACGCGGCCATGAATGTGACGCCCGACAGCGTGCATTACCCCACAACCATGAAACTGCTCTCTGCTAAAAAACACGTGCTCTGCGAAAAACCCTTGGCTGAAAATTTCAGACTCGCCGACGAAATGGCAACCGCCGCTGAAAAGGCCGGTCTCATCAACATGGTGAACCTGAGCTACCGCAATGTGCCAGCCATCCAGGAAGCCCGCAAACGTATCGCTGCCGGCGAAATCGGCGAGGTGCGCCATGTCGAAGCGAGCTATCGCCAAAGCTGGTTGGTGGCCAATAACTGGGGCGACTGGAAAACCGACCCCAAATGGCTCTGGCGTCTCTCGGAAAAACACGGCTCCAACGGCGTGCTCGGCGATGTCGGAATCCATATCCTGGATTTCTCCGCCCATGCGATCAATATGATGCCCGTATCGGTTCAGGCCCGCCTCAAGACGTTTCACAAGGCCCCCGGCGACAAGATCGGTGAGTATCCACTAGATGCCAATGACAGCGCCACAATGAGCGTGGAATTTTCCAACGGTGCGCTCGGCGTGATCCATGCCAGCCGTTTCATGACGGGCTATTCCAATGACATGAAGCTCGCGATATTCGGAACCCTCGGTGCAATTGAGCTTCATCACGCCCTGGACCGGACGACCTTGCGCATGTGTTCAGGTCAGGATGTACACTTCCAAACCTGGCACAACATTGAATCGCCCCCCGTTGAATCCAATCACCGCAGATTTGTGACTGCGGTCATTGCCCAAAAATCATGCGAGCCATCCTTTAGGCGCGGGGCAGACTTGCAAAAGGTCCTCGACCTCTGCCAAACCCCAGAAGCAGGTGGCGCAGCACGCGTGGGTTAGTCTATATGACCCACGCAAATGATGACCATCAACACCCCGCGCGCCGCCATAACCCTTGTTTTTGTGAGCTTTGGCGCAGCCATCGGCGCCTGGGCGGGAGCCATTCCACAAGTCACCGGCGCCTCCGGAATTGACAATTATCAACTGGGCCTAGGTCTCACCGTCCTGACCCTTGCCACGGTAGTAGTAATGTCTCTAGGCGGCGTCATAGGCAGGCGCTTCTCAAATCGGGCCGTATTGCTTTTCGCAATTCCGGCTTTCGCCCTATCCACAAGTCTTCTCCTGGTGTCCAACGCGCCGTGGCTGTTTTTTGCAAGCCTTGTCCTGTTCGGCGCCAGCATTGGTCTCATGGATGTCTTCATGAATGCCGAAGCCAGCGCCATCGAGCATGACATGCGCCGGCCGATCTTCACTGCGTTTCATGGCAGCGCCTCCGCAGGCCTGCCGGTTTTCGCAATTGCCTCAAGCATCATATCCACAAGCATAGGCACCTTCGCCACCGGCCTGCTGGTCATGGCCGCATTCGCCGTGGCCTGGGCCATGGTTTATGTGTTCGTGCCGCCGCGCAAACTCACCAGGGGCCGGGAAAGCAGTGTCGCCATATTGTCATCGCGGGGGCCGCTCATCATCATGGGCCTCATCGTGGGGCTTTCCATCTCGTGTGAAACGGCGGCGGTTTTCTGGTCTGCCAAATTGCTGAACGAACAGGCCCCCTCCCTTGCGGCAGTCGCAGGTCTTGGTACTGCCTTCTACGGCATCTGCAATGCGGGCACGCGCTTTTACGGCGATCGCCTGCGCTCCCGCTATGGTGAAATGACTGTCCTGTTGACCTCCATCGTCCTCGCGATGGCAGGTTTTGCCATCCTTGGCCTTTCCACCTCATTTGCGGTGAGTGTTGTGGCCTTCGCTTGCGCGGGTCTTGGCCTTTCCTTGCTCTGCCCCTGTCTTTTCAACATGGCGGCAAACCAGATGCCGGCAAACCGCGCCGCTGCCCTAGGCTTCATTTCCATGATTGCAGGGGCACCGCGCATCATGGCGCCATGGCTGTTCGGCTGGATCGCCGCAAGCCAATCCACCAGCTTTGCTTTTGGCCTCTGCACTTTTGCTTTGGCCGCGGCGTTTGGCCTGGTCATGCTTCTGAAAAACACCGGCTTCGAAGCGAGCGCGAAAGCTGCCTGATATTCAGCCAGCTAAACGCCGCGAGCGCTATTGAAGCCGCTGGCTCCCGCATGTAAACGCTTCCTTTAACAATTGATTGCAGGGAGCCTTCGTCATGAAAGCAAGAATCAAGTGGCTGAATGGCCGCGCCTTTGTGGGCGAAAGCGGTTCCGGCCACGCCGTGATCATGGATGGCGCACCTGAAGCAGGCGGCCGTAACATCGGCGTGCGCCCCATGGAAATGCTGCTCCTGGGGCTTGGCGGCTGCACAGCTTTCGACGTGGTAATGATCCTGGAAAAGGGTCGCGAGAAGGTAACAAGCTGCGAAGTGGAACTGGAGGCCGAACGCGCCCCGGAGGAACCCAAAGTATTCACCCATGTGAAGCTGAATTTCCGACTGAAGGGCAAGAACCTGAAGCCCGCCGCAGTCGAGCGCGCCATCAAACTCTCCGAAGAGAAATACTGTTCCGCTACCGCCATGTTCCGCCACACCGCAAAGATGGAAACCGTTTGGACTGTGGAGGAGGCCTAAATAATCAGATTCAATTTTCAATGAGCATTTGGCAAAGCTTCGCCCTTGATGAAAACGGTTATGCCGTTTTCGGGGTAGTAAGAAGCGAAGGGTTGCGTGGGCGCAAACACTCGCAGAATGCCGGTCGTGTGGTCCGGCTGTGACGCGGAGTCCACGTCCACGCTTTTGCGGAGGTTTTTGCTTCCCGGAACAGCAACTTCGGCCCTGTCCTGATAGGACTGCCTAACTGCCTTTCAGCGCGCGGGTCCTAATGCCCGCAGGGCAGCTCCGGGGCTCCCGGGAGTTTGGTGTTCGTCTCACCCCACCCGCAGGCACCGCATCCACCCCATCAAAGCCACCGTCATGACCGAGACCCCTTCCGGGATGGACAGGAATACAACTGGCATAGTAGGAATGTATTGGCAAGGAATAAAATTCTATAATTTTTTGATTTTTCAGCCTTCGCCATCCTCGATTTTGTCATCCAGGAAAAATGCCTCCCAGTCGCGGCCACCATGGAAGATGTTGCTGATGATTACATCGCCACCTTCGACAAAATAGGCGATCACGGTTTTGCGCTCGATGGTCAGAATTCTGAGACCGGCTTTAATGTCATCGCGCGGCGCCCCACGGTCGGGGAAATCCACCAGTTTGAAACAGGCGTTGCGCAATCGCTCGGTGAAGCTGAAGGCCGTATGAAAACTGCCGCTGGCCTGGGCAATATAGGTATATAGCGCCACAAGATCGGCCTCCGCCTCGTCCCGAAAGACGAGCCGTTTGCCTTTCAAGACGCGGCTTTCAAATTCTTTTCGTGCATTTTCTTGAGACGGTCAAAAACGTCTTCGGCAGGAATGCTGGGCTTGGGATCATTCATGGACCTGTCAATGCGCACACGAAGGGAAGCCAAGCGCTCCTCATGCTCAT
>CAZAMS010000104.1:0-20079 GCA_964486305.1 uncultured Aestuariivirga sp. | reverse complement strand
ATCATTCGGCTGGCATGTGGTGTGGGCCGATGCGGAGGACATGAATTCCATTGAGAAGGCGTTGTCGCCAAAGACAAAAGCTATTTTCATCGAGTCCATTGCCAATCCGGGAGGCCGAATTACCGACATTGCAGCGGTTGCAAAAATTGCCAAACGCGCCGGTGTCCCGCTGATTGTCGATAATACGCTGGCCACGCCCTATCTGTGCAAGCCCATCGAGCATGGGGCAAATATTATTGTTCACTCGCTCACAAAATTCATGGGCGGCCATGGCAACTCCATGGGCGGCGCCATTGTGGATGGCGGCAATTTTGACTGGTCAAAGAGCGGCAGATACCCGCTGCTCTCTGAACCCAATGAGTCCTATCACGGTATAAAATTTTATGAGACTTTTGGCGGCATGGCCTTTGCGATTACCTGCCGCGTGTTGGGCCTTCGCGATTTGGGCCCGGCCATTGCGCCGCAAAATGCCTTCTACATTCTCACGGGCATGGAAACCCTGGGGCTGCGCATGCAGCGCCACTGTGACAATGCGCTGAAGGTGGCGGAATGGCTTTCTCAGAATCCGAAAGTGGCATGGGTAATCTATGCGGGCCTGCCAAGTGATTCCCATCATGCACTCCACAAAAAATATACGCCGAAGGGTGCGGGCGCGGTGTTCACCTTCGGCCTCAAGGGAGGCTACGAGGCGGGTGTTAAAGTTGTCTCCTCGGTGAAGCTCCTCTCACATCTTGCCAATATCGGCGATACACGCTCCCTCATTATTCACCCGGCGTCGACAACCCACAGCCAGCTCACACCCGATCAATTGAAAAAGGCAGGGGCCGGACCTGATGTCGTGCGGCTTTCAATCGGCATAGAGGATGTTGCCGACATTATTGCTGATCTGGAGCAGGCAATTGGATGAGAAGCGCGCTGTGAAGATTCCAGACGGCGGTGGCCAGTACAATCATTGCACCAGCCTGGTGAACGAGGGCAACTTCCACCTTCACGTGCAGGAGTAAGGTCATGATCCCGAGGCAGCCCTGGACAAAAACGGCATACGCGAGGATCATGGCTGACAGGGTGAAGCTCCGCCAAGCGTGAATGAGTGTGGCGAATAAAATGACATAGGCCAGAATGCGATGGTCGAATTGTACGGTCATGGCATTCTCAAAAAAGTTCTTCCAGCTTGGGTCCATATGCAAGAGGCCGGAAGGAATCCACTGGCCGTCCATTTTGGGCCAGGTGGCATAGCCCTGCCCTGCATCAAGACCCGCCACAAAACCACCGGCTGCAATTTGCAGAAAGATGAGAACCACGAGTAGCACGGCAAGCCAATCATCCGTGGATGACGGGTAATGACGTCGCGCGCTGACGCCTTTAGCAACCCAAATGATGGCGGCGAAAATAAGTGCCGCAAGTGTGAGGTGGGCAGCGAGGCGGTACTGGCTGACGTCAACGCGGTCGATGAGGCCGGAGGAAACCATGTACCAGCCCAACGCCCCTTGTGCGCCTCCGAGAACGAAAAGAGCGAGGAGCCTTGGCCAAAGCCTGGATTCTATCTTGCGAGTGGCTGCAAAATAAATCAGCGGAAGGGCGAAGGCCACGCCAATGAAGCGGCCTAGAGTGCGATGGGCCCATTCCCACCAATAGATGAATTTGAATTCACCAAGTTCCATACCCCTGTTTTGGATATGGTACTCCGGACTGAGCTTGTATTTTTCGAAGGCGGCCAGCCAATCGGCCTCATTCAAGGGGGGAATTGCACCCAAGAGGGGCCGCCATTCCGTGATTGACAGGCCACTGTCGGTGAGGCGCGTTGCACCGCCCACAATAACCATGCAGAACACCAAAAAGGCTATGAAATAGAGCCACAGGCGAACTTGCGGTCTTGCCACCTGCGATGGGGTCAAAGTCTGCTCCATCCCAGCCCAATACTTTGCCCCAAGCCGAAGTTCAAGCGAACCGGCGTCGCAGACTCAGGTTTGGATGATGTAGTGCAATTTGCTGAATTTGGATCGAAAATGAGACACTTCGACAGCAAGGCTTGCGGGATCATTCGTGGTCAGCGCCTTCGAAATGAATCCGGCGAGTTGCCGCGCGTCCTTCTCGTCAACGCCCCATCTGACGATTTCAGGGGTTCCGAAACGGATTCCGTTCAGATCGCCCGCTACGGGTGGAATGGGCAAGCTAATGCCAGAAACCAGGAGATTTGCCTTCCGCAGTTTTTTCGATGCTGTTTGTCCGCCGCCAAATTTTTCGGCCTTCAAGGCAAATTGGTGAGAGTCTGTAAATCCTCTGGTGCCTGCAAATACAGGCATTCCAGTTCTATCCAATTCCTGAGCCAGAGCCTTGGCTACGCTCGCCATGGCCTTCGCGTAGTCTCTCCCGTGTTCACGCCAGTCTAACATAGTGAGCGCGAGAGCTGCCGACTTTGCCACATCAAAATTTGCCGTCATTCCCGGGTAGGCAATCTGGTCAAGGCGCTCGGCAAGACCTGCTTCATTGGTGACGATCAAACCGCCTGCAGGCCCGCCAAGGCTCTTATAGGTGCTCATCGTCATAAGATGTGCACCCTCCAGCAACGGATTGGCCCACGCCCTGCCCGCAATCATGCCGCAGAGATGGGCCGCATCGAACAGCAACTTGGCACCGACTTCGTCGGCTATGGCTCTCACCTCTCTTACCGGATGGGCAAAGAGATTGAGACTTCCGCCGATCGTTATGAGCTTTGGCATCAGATTGTGGGCGAGCCTGCGAAGACCATCAAGATCGACCGTGAAATTCGCGGCATCTACAGGTGCTTCATGAATGTCCAAGTTGTAAAGCCCAGCAGCGCCTGTCATGTGATGGGTGACATGGCCGCCGATGCTTGCTGGCGGAACAATAATCCTATCACCCGGCTTGCAGGTTGCCATGAAGGCATAGAGATTTGCCATGGCGCCAGAGGCTACGCGAATTTCGGCATATTTGGCCTCCAAAATTTCCGCACAGAGTTCTGCAGTAATGACTTCAATTTGTTCGACGGCTTCCAGGCCCATTTCGTATTTGTCGCCGGGATAGCCAAGGGACGGGCGCGAGCCCAGGTTTTCCGCAAGAAACGCCTCGGCGCGCGGGTTCATGGCATTGCCAGCGGGATTGAGGTTGAAACAATCATGCTCATAGGTCTTGCGATTGAGCGCAGTGAGCCGCGAAATTTCGTTTGCCACCTTCTCTGCGGATTGTTCAGAAGCAAACCTGGCAAGACCTTGCACGTAATTTTCGCAAGGCTCTGGAACCCAATTTCGGCGCGACAACGAAGTCATAAATTACTCCCCGTATGATTTTCCTGAAAGAACCAGATTGCGAGTGAAGTAGCAATGAGCTAGTGCAAATCCATGAAAATTCGCCAGCGCAAATTTATCGGAACTATGGCCATGATTGCATTTCTGGTGGTCTATGCCCTCGTGGCCATGGCAATTGGGGGGCGATATGTGGTGGGCTATGGCTCAGCAATTGAACTTCCCACCTTCATCCTGTTGGGCGTGGGCTGGATACCAGTTGCCATGGTTCTCATTCGCTGGATGTCGCGGCCAGATACGGAAGCTTAGGCTACATTCAGTTGCCTGAAGCCATTCCACAAGGCAAAGGCAGAACCTGACAACAGTACGTCGACATAGCGAAGCTTCTGGAACTCGCCAGCAAGAGACAACCGCGGCAGAGCCTGCAAGTGATCTCTATGGCCAGAGAAGATCAGCCCTTTGCGTGTAGTGACAGCAGCCTCGTAACCCGCATCAGCGGCAAACCTAAAGTCACGGGACGAGGCCGATGAGGCATCCCCATAGGGATAGGCAAAAAACTTTGGCATCAAGCCACTTTCTTTCGCAATCCTGCGTCTGGATTCGACCAACTCAAACCGTGCGTCGGTTTCATTCAACTGTGCCAAGGCAAAGTGGTTAACTGTGTGGGCGCCAATGGTGCAGAACGGGTCCTTTGAGATTTCGCGCAGCTCGTCCCAATTCATTGCTTCAGCCCGACAGATGGCACCGAGGTCAACGCGGTTTATTTCACAGAAATCCCTGATCCAGATGCGCTGCCGTTTCTGTTCGAGCTGGCGCACGGGCCAATAGAGCTGCAGCCAGGCTGACTGCTTTTGGACGTCATTCACGGTGTCAAGGCGCAACTTCAACGATCCGATGTCAGCACTCACTTTCGTGTTGCCGGCAATCACGGCTTCCAATCCGCGCCACCAGAGTTCACATGTGCCATCCTGAATGGCTGGACTGGCGAATATCGTGAAGGGGCAATGGTGTTTTCTGAATACCGGCCGCGCGTGGACAAGATTATCGCGGTAGGCATCATCAAGGGTGAAGGTTACAAATGGTTTCTTTTCCAGATTGGTTTTCCTAATGCGCTGCACGGCCTCAGCCATGGAAACGACATCATAGCCCCGCAATTTCACAAAAGTTATCACGGCATCGAGGAATTCCGGCGTTACCTCAAGTCCGGAATTTGGTGCAAAACCCTGCTGGCGGCCGCCTCCGGGACGTACGTGGTGCAGCATAAAAATTGCGCCGAGACCGCCAAATATGGGACGCAGCACCTGGGATGCCCCGGAATAATACAACATGTCGAGGCTGGTTTTCAGTATCGTCGTCTTTGCCATGTCACTACACACCGGACCAGCGGAAAGCCCATGAATTGATCTAGTGTGTAAAGCACAATTCTTGCCAAGCGCCCGGTGGATTGGCGCTTCAATAGAATAAACATGGCAAATAGGTTAACAGGCCGAGACCAATTGGAATGGTTAATTCCCACTGATTGCTGATGGATAATACTTATGCGGATGCAGCCAGACGGATTTCATCAGACATTGATGGCTCGAGCCTGACAAACTGAACGTCGGTCAGTCCGGCTTCCAGAAGCGTTTTCGCGGCACTTGCCACGTCCCGGTGGCGAAGCTCCGGTGCCAGAATAAGTGCGGCCTGGCATTTGGCAACCACCATAAGCGTGCGCCTCGAGGCTTCTCCAACGTGGATCATGACGATATCGTAGATATTTCCCAAGGTGCTCAGAACCGCATCGGTGCGCTGATCCATGAGAGACAATGCCGCCTCATTCCTTTCGATACCGAAGCGAAGGATATGGACACTCGATAGTGGATCGCGGGCGATGACTTTGGTAAAATCTGTTGTTCCGGCCAGCAGATCGACAAATCCTGGTCCCTCGGCCAGGCCAAACAGCAGATCAACACTTGATCCATCGGGTGTCAGATCTACCACAACAACGCGGGCCCCCTTCGAAGCAATCGCCCGGGCAATCGCAACTGTCGCCATCGATGAGTCGGCGCCGCCTCCCCCCATGCTCGTTATGGCAAGTCGGCGAAGTGCGGCCATTCTTTGAAGTTTAAGCGCCCAATCAGCCACCTGATGGGAAGCTGCATGCAGTCCATTGTGGTCTGGTTGATCAGCCGTTTTCAACAGCTCCTGATTTCCCTGCGGCGAAGACGCGGACGGAAAGGTGGCAAAGGCAGGAATTACGTCCATTACAGGGGATGGATGCCCGGCAAACGGTCTCAGAGGCAGCACCTGCTGAATCGGGGAAGCGACACTTGCCGCACTCGCAACTGATTCACTTGGCCGGTTAGCAATGCTGGCAACCGGTGGACCCAGCCTGTTCGCGGCTGCCATAATCTCGACCAAAAATGAAAGTCCAAGTGAAAGTGCCAGTCCGGCCAGCGTGATCAAGGCAACAAGCGGTCCGGATTTCGGGAATGAGGGAGACGTGGGTATGGCCGCCTGCTGTATGATTCGTGCCATTGCGGGCTGGGTGGACAGATCCTGGCGCGCGCTTGCATCGGCATAGCGCAAGAGGAGCGACTCAAGCAGCGCCTTGTCGGCTGCCGATTCACGTTCGAGCGCTTTCAGTTTGACTTCATCGAGATTGGCGGTCGACTTGCGGCCCTTCATTTCTTCCAATCTTGCGCGCAAAGACCTTTCACGGGCTTCAGCAATTTTTGCCTGTTGATCGAGGCTATCAACGAGCTTCAAGGCCTCGCTCCGAATCTGCCGGTCAATGTTCCTGAGATCATTCTGGGCGGCGATCATCTTGGGATGACCCGGCAGATAGGTTGCCGACAATTCGGCCACACGCCGCGCCGAGGTTACCTGTTGCTCCCGCAGGTTTTGGACAAGTGCCGAGTTCATGACATCAGCCGAACCCGCAACCGTGCCCTTTGTCGCCAGAATATGCTTTATCGATTTGGCTCGTTCCTGGGCCTCGGTGCGCACGGCCTCGGCCAATGTTATCTGCGTGTTGAGCTCGGAAAGTTCCTGGGCTGCAAGGGTCGAATTTTCCCCCTGCAGCAGGCCGGCCCGGGAACGGAATTCTTCAATCCGTGCATCCGAGCTTGCCACTTTCTTCCGCAAATCCTCCACTTGCTCGGCAATCCAGTCGCGTGCCCTGGTCGTTGGCTGCGATTTGGTCTCAGCCGTTGAGGCCACATAGATTTTGGCCAGTGTATTGGTGACCTCGGCTGCCGTCGCTGGATCAGACGTGGAATATTTTACGGCCACCACGTTTGATTCCGGTATCTGATAAACCGTGAGTTCATCGGTCATACGTTGCAAAGCCCGCTGCTGCGGCGTTTTCAATCGCGGGTCTTCGCCAAAACCAAACGCCAACAGGAGCTGCTTTAGTTTGCCGATGCTTTTTTTCTTCAAGGAATCAAATCCGGCGCGATCCTGAAGTTTCAATTCTTCAACCACGCGGAGCGTAAGGTCCTGCGATTTCAGCACCGACATCTGGCTCTTTATGACGCGATCATCGACGGGTTCGGGGCCCTGCTCTTCGGATGTCTGGGTCCGGTCATAGGGCGACGCGAGATTCTCAATCAGTATTTGTGCCTCGGTCGAATAGACTGGCTTGAGAATCTTTATGAGCCCAAGGCCGGCTGAAAGAGCCAGAAGCGTGAAAACCAAAATGGCCAGCTTACGCCGCCATACACCACGCATGACGTCGAGCAGGTTAATCGAGGAAGCAAATTGAGACTGGTCGTTCATGGCGGTGCCGGGCACTCCATCAGGCTTCATAATCAAGCTGTTTTGGGCACTTATGGTAACCAAATCCTTAACGGCAGGGGTGCCGCTTTTAAGTCATTGCTAACCATAAACACCCTATGTTTGTGATGCGGGCAATCTGAGGCTCGCGTTTGGCAGTTTGGACGGAACCTCGTGCGCAAGCGTATTTGTATTCTCTTGCTGGCGTCTCTCGCGCTATCCGGCTGTTCTCAATCATGGGAACAGGCTGACCTTGCTTCGCCCTCTGGCGGCACGGGACTGATGGCGGATGGCAGTATCGCCGAAGGTCCAACGGCTGTTTCCAGCGTATCCCAGCTCCCTTCCCGTGATTCTGCTGGTGTCGTTGCCCCCTTTGGCGCGCAAGGCACGGCTGCAGCTTATGAGTATATGTCAGGTTACAAGGTGGGAGCCGGCGACCGGCTGACCATCCGCGTCGCGGGTGAATATGATCTCACGGCAGACTATCTGGTTGATGGGTCCGGCAATATTTCACTGCCTTATATCCAAACCGTTTATATCGCCGGGATGACGACACCGCAGGTTGAAAAACTGGTCACGGCGCGGCTGCGCAATGGCTATCTGCGTGACCCCAAGGTCTCGGTTCAGGCAACGGCGTTGCGCCCCTTTTACATTTTGGGTGAGGTCACCACCTCCGGCAGTTTCGCCTACCAGAACGGCATTACGGTGCAGAACGCCATTGCCATCGCCGGGGGATATAGCACGCGCGCCGATCAAGGGCCGGTGCTGATCACCCGCAAGAACGTGACTGGTACAGCAACGCACCGTGTGCCCGTGACCACACAAATTTACCCCGGTGACATTATTTATGTGCGTGAGCGCTGGTTCTAACCGGAGCCGCGCAGCCATGAAAATCCTCCACGTATTCAGAACTCCGGTCGGTGGTTTGTTTCGCCATGTGCGCGATCTGGCCCGCGGACAATCGGAGCTGGGCCATGAGGTTGGCATCATCTGCGACTCCATAACGGGTGGCAGTGTTGCAACGGACCTGCTGAGCGGCGCTGCGCCATTTTGTTCGCTCGGAATAGAGCGTATCAGAATTTCGCGCTTGCCTGGCCTCGGCGATCTTTCCGCTGCCTCGTCCATAAAAGCGCATGCGCAGAAACTCGGTGTAGACATCATTCATGGCCATGGAGCCAAGGGTGGCCTTTATGGCCGGCTTGCGGCGCGCGCGCTGGGAATTCCCTCGGTTTACACGCCCCATGGGGGCAGCCTGCACTATCTCTGGCTGGCCTTCCCCGGCTTCGTCTTCCTGGCTTCCGAATGGGCTTTGGCCCGCATCGGCACAGGAATGATTTTCGTTTGTGAATTTGAACGGCAGAATTTTGCAAGAAAGATTGGACTTGGAGACAAGCCAAATATTGTCGTTCACAATGGATTGTGGCCGGAAGAGTTCAGCGAGATCAAATCCGACGAAGATGCCGCCGATGTTCTCTTCCTGGGCGACATGCGATACCTCAAGGGTGTTGATGTTTTGCTGAAGGCGCTTGCGCTCATCCAGCGCAAACGCGCAATTACCGCCTGCCTGGTAGGCGATGGTCCTGACATTTCAGAGTTCAAGGCACTTGCAAATACCCTAGGGCTTTGGAGCGCGGCTCAGTTTCCCGGTCGTTTGCCGACAATGCAGGCTTTGAAGCGTGGACGTTTGCTGGTCATGCCATCGCGAGCGGAATCATTTCCCTATGTCGTGCTTGAGGCGGCAGCGGGACGTGTTCCGATGGTCGCCAGTGCGGTCGGCGGAATTCCCGAGGTTTTGCCAGCCAAAAATCTATGCCCGCCGGATAACACGGATGCACTTGCCCGGCATATTGAAATGGCTCTCGCAATCCCGGCGGCCATTGCCGAAGACGCCAAGGCACTATCCGAGACTGTAAAAACCTCATTTAGCGCCGCGGCCATGGCGCAGAATATTACCGCGTTTTACCGGCAGTTGATCGCGCCTTTGAACAAGGGGAGTGGGTCGTGACCTCCGCCATTGACACCGCGCCTGCCTCAATCGGCATCCGGTTCATGGGGATTACGCTTGCGCAAGTGCAAGCAATCCCTGTCTGGCTGATGTTTGCATCAAGTTTTTTTGTCTCGATTGAACCTGCCCCAGCCGATCTATTGTTTCTTGTGGTGCTGGCATGTTTCCTGGGTTCCGGCCTGACAATCAGTGCCGTCTTCGTGCCCCTGGTGCTGTTTCTGCTGCTCTATAACCTGGGGGGCTTCTTTAGCTTCCTGCAAGTCGCCAACGACCACAAGGCCATGATGTTTGTCATCACATCATTCTATATGGCTTTCTCGGCCATATTCTTTGCCTTCTATGTCGCCCACGATCCCCTTCACCGCATGGCCATCATCAAGAATGCACTGGTCATCGCCGCGGTGATTGCCTCAACCCTTGGCATTCTTGGCTATTTCAATGTGGCGGGCCTTGCCGACTCGTTCTCGTTATACTGGAGAGCGGTCGGTACGTTCAAGGACCCCAATGTTTTTGCAACCTACCTGTTGTTTCCCGGCGTGATGCTGGTGCAAGGTTTTTTGCTGGGAACCCAGCGCCAAAAATTCATTTCGATGATAGGCCTGTTTATCATCCTGGCTGCCCTGTTTTTGGCTTTCTCCCGCGGGGCATGGATAAGTTTCCTGGTTTCCTCGGTCATGATCGTTGCGCTGACGTTCATGCTGACACCTGCAATGCACACGCGCAGCCGCATTATTCTGATAACGTTATCCGGCGTTATCGGCCTTGCAGTTTTGCTCGCCCTGCTGCTTTCGGTTGAAGGCATTCGTGAGCTGTTTTTTGATCGCTTCACTCTCGTTAAAGAATATGACACTGGTGAAAAGGGACGCTTTGGCAACCAACTCAATAGCATCCCACTTTTGCTTGAGCGGCCTCTTGGGTTCGGCCCCCTCTATTTTCATAAAATCTTCGGACAGGACCCGCACAATGTCTACATCAACGCCTTTGCTTCATATGGATGGCTTGGCGGCATTTCATATTTCTTGCTGATGATCAGCACAATCATGATTGGCTTCAAGACAGTCCTGATGCGGACACCGTGGCAGAATTGGGCCATCGTGGTGTTCTGCCCCCTCGTCGCAACCATCTTCCAGGGCGTGCAAATTGACACCGACCACTGGCGCCACTTCTATTGGATGCTGGGAATGATGTGGGGATTGTTTGCTGCGTCAAGCGCCTGTTTGGCAAGGCAACAAACAGTGCTTTCGCTTTCTGAAACGAGATGCTAACTACCCCCATAGTCGGAGCGTAGCGCAGCCCGGTAGCGCACTATTCTGGGGGGATAGGGGTCGCGGGTTCGAATCCCGCCGCTCCGACCAGCCTTTCAATTCTGTCCCCCGCCATCCGAGTGCGTGAGTATATGTAGCCTCCAGCCAATCTATGATTTTTGCTGGCTTAAGACGCCAATTATGTCGCCGCGCCTGCCTATCAGGCGTTGCGCCTGAAGCGCCAGAAGTGCAGCCCAAACCGCATCGGCTATCAACACTGCCAAGGCTAACCCCATGACGCCCATGCCTGGCGTGAACACTGCCGTAAAACCAATCAAGACTGCCACGGCAACCAAACAGGAGCCCGCGGTTTTAATCTGGTAACCGGCAAGGGAAAGAAGATGCTGGTTCATGCCGCTTGCCGCACGGAAAACCTGACTGACCATAAACAACACGAGAGGCCAATGGCCTGCCTCATACTCTGAACCAAATATTCTTAGCGCCCATGGGCCCAAAAGCATTGCGCCCACCACGCAAGCCAAAATGGCACCTAGGGCAACACTATTGATACGCAGGAGAATCGCATGCACTTGGCTGGAAGTTCCGCGCGTCATGGCTGCTGTCAGGTCAGGCAAGATGAAATGCTGTGTTGCCTGGGTTATGAACCCTGCCAAAGCCGCCAGCCTGATGGTAACACCAACGAGGGCCACATCTGCCGGGTTCAAGAAGAATCCGGCGATGAGGGTAACAATGTCAGCGAAAGAAGCCGCCACTGCGCCAACAACAACCAATGACGCTGCCCTACTTCGCAAAACAGGGGCCAGATTGTGCCGGCCCGACCATTTTAGGCCTGACCTTGCTCCGTCCTCACCGATGAGCCAAGCTTGGGCAATTGCTACAATCGTATTCATGATCACAAATGCCCAGAGCACCTGAACAACGTTCAATTGAATGCCCGCACCCCATGCAAACAGCAGGTAGGCCAGCAAGAGTCCTGGGCGATAAAGAAAATCAGGAACGTAGGATAGGGAATAGCGCCGAATGGAATTGGCAATTGAACTGTTGATTCGGATGAAGGCTGCTGCGGGGGCTGAAAGACAGCCGAACAGCAAAGCTGTCTTTATGCCATCGTTAAACGGCAACCAAAAATAGACCATTGCGGCGAGGGTAAATGCAACGAGAGAAATCCACAAACTGTCGCGCAAAAATGCGGCGTGGAACGCAAGCACAAGATTTTTCCGTCCAAGTGCGTAATAGCGGGGCAAACATGTCACTGCCAAAGTTGGGTAACCGCCAGTTATGAGGAGGCTGATGAAGGCCGCCGCACTCATTCCCATAAAGACAACGCCCACGTCATTTTGCGTGAGCAGGTGGGCCAGCAGAATTTGGCTTGCAAGGCCAATGGTGGCACCACCAAATCTTGCACCAACGAGGTTTACCGCCAGCAGAATTGTTCGCCAAAGAGACATTGCCTAGGGTGCCTTTTCCCGACCTGAAAGGAATACCAATAAACAAGCGGTCTTTATTTTGTATTGCTAGAGCATGTTCCGGCAAAGTTCGACGACTTTGCCGATAAGAACATGCTCCAGCTTATTGATCTGGCGCGATTTCTTTCGCTCAGGTGATTTCACCTGAGCGGAAAGCGCGCTGGGAATCATTCAAATCCGGGAAGTGGGATCGAGCAGTTTCCTGGCGTCGCCGAGATCGCGCAGTGCCGCTTTGAGGGCATCCGTCTGCATGTCGGAAAGCTTGTGTACAAAAACCGGCGCCTCGCCAACATTTCCCCCGGGGCGCGCCAGGGGGGCCCTGCCTGGAAGGGGCGCCGACCCACGAAAACGGGGGGCAATTTGGGTCTGGCCCGGCCTTGGCACACCGTCCAATTCCATGTCGCGCTTGCGGGCAACAATTTCACCCCGGCCAACGCCCGCAACATAAGCAGCCCCTTCCTCTTTCAGGATGCGCTGGAGCCCGCGGATGGTGTAGCCCTCGCTGTAGAGAAGGCCGCGAATGCCTTTCAACAGGTCCAAATCGGCGGGGCGGTAATAGCGCCGGCCGCCGGCCCGCTTCATGGGCTTGATTTGGGCGAAACGGGTTTCCCAGAATCTCAGAACATGTTGGGGAACATCAAGTTCCTCTGCAGCTTCGCTGATTGTACGGAATGCTTCAGGTGATTTTTCCAAGTACTATCTCCAGTTCGCCGCAAAGAGATATTCAATCATCTGTGCCGGGCTCAAGACCGTTTATGACATTCTTCATTACCTGACTCGGGCGAAACACCATAACCCGGCGCGGTGTAATGGGCACCTCTTCACCGGTTTTCGGATTGCGTCCGATACGGCCTTTCTTGCTGCGCACCATGAAGGTGCCAAACGAAGAAAGCTTTACCGACGTTCCCTCAACCAAGGCAGTGGAAACCAGGTCCAAAACGGATTTCACCATCTCGGCTGATTCGGTGCGCGACAATCCTATATCACGATGCACTGCTTCACTTAAATCCGCACGTGTCAGAGTCTTGCTTGCCATGTGTTTCCCCTTGCAAGAGCCTTCTTAAGTTATGTCGGACCAACGATTGGGTCAATAGAAAATTATGAAAACTCAAAGGCTTACGACTCATTCTAAAAGCGGGCCAGAACCGCTCCCCAAGTAAAGCCGCCGCCCATTGCTTCCATGAGCACGAGTTGCCCGCGCTCGATGCGGCCATCCTTCACCGCAGCATCAAAAGCCAGGGGAATAGAGGCTGCAGATGTATTGCCATGGCGGTCGAGGGTCATCACAATCCGGTCTTCAGGAACACCCAGTTTCTTGGCGGTCCCTTCCAAAATACGGCGATTCGCCTGGTGGGGAACAAACCAATCTATATCCATGGGTTTCAGGCCTGCCTTGGTTATGGTCTCTTCCATGACTGCAGCAATATTCGTTACGGCGTGCTTGAAGACCTCGCGGCCTTCCATGCGCAGGTGGCCAACGGTTTTTGTGGTTGAAGGTCCGCCATCCACATAAAGCTTGTCGCAGTAGCGGCCATCGGAATGAATATGGCAGCCCAGAATGCCACGATCATCATTGTTGCCCGCGCCTTTCGCGGCTCCCACAACAACGGCACCTGCGCCATCACCAAAGAGCACGCAGGTTGTGCGATCATTCCAGTCAAGGATGCGCGAGAAGGTTTCAGAGCCAATGACAAGCGCGCATTGGGACTGGCCGCCCTTGATAAAGTTATCGGCAATCGTCAGCCCATAAACGAAGCCCGAGCATACGGCTTGCACATCAAAAGCCGCACCTCGCGTAATGCCGAGATCGGCTTGCACCTGGGTGGCAGTTGCCGGAAAGGTTTTATCAGGCGTGGAGGTTGCCACGATAATGAGATCAATGTCGGCAGGCTTGAGCCTGGCATGCTCAAGAGCATTGCGTGCGGCCTGCGCGGCAAGAGTGCGCGTGGTTTCATCTTCAGAAGCAATATGGCGCGCCCTGATTCCAGTGCGTTCAACAATCCATTCGTCGGTGGTATCAACAATCTTGCTGATATCAGCATTGGTCATGATCCGCTTTGGCAAGGCGGAACCCACACCTTCAATTATTGACCTCACCATAACTCCATTCACTCTGCCACCTGCACTTGAGGCTCAATAATAGCGTTCATTGCAGCGACATCTTCGGCGATTTTTTCAACCAACCCATTGCGCACCATTTCAATTGCCACGTCAATGGCGGTGGCGAAACCCAATTCATCGGTGCCGCCATGGCTTTTGACCACAACGCCATTAAGGCCGACAAATACCCCGCCGTTGTGCTTCCTGGGATCCATGCGGTCGCGAAGGGCATTGAAAGCGCCGCGTGCCATGAGGGCCCCCAATTTTGACATCCATGTGCGATTCAGCACAAGCTTGAGAAAAGTTGCCACCTGCTTGGCGGTGCCTTCGGCAGTTTTCATGGCAATATTGCCGGTGAAGCCTTCGGTCACGACGACATCGACTGTCCCTTTGCCGATATCATCACCTTCGACAAAACCCACATATTCCATGGGCAGGTTCATTTCGCGAAGCAGCCTGGCGGCGTCTTTCACCTGTTCCAGGCCTTTGACCTCTTCGACCCCGATGTTCAACAGGCCAACCGTGGGCCGCGTCAGGCCGAAAAGGCAGCGGGCCATAGCTTCGCCCATGATGGCAAATTCAACCAATTGGGAAGCATCGGCACCTATTGTGGCACCCACATCAAGAACAACGCTTTCACCCCTGAGCGTGGGCCAGATTGCGGCTATGGCTGGCCTGGAGATGCCGGGCAAGGTTTTCAACACAAAACGCGACATGGCCATGAGTGCGCCCGTATTGCCCGCTGACACGGCCGCCTGGGCTTCACCGGTCCGCAACGCGTCTATCGCCTGCCACATGCTGCTTTTGCCGCGGCCACGGCGCAGGGCTTGGCTGGGCTTTTCAGTCATGCTGACGGATACGTCGGTGTGACGGATTTCAGCCTTGGCCTTCAGCTTGGGGTGTTGGTCCAAAAAGGGCGCGATGGCTGCCTGATCGCCAAACAGCAAAAACCTATAAGTTGGGTGTCGGATAGCTGCAAGCTCGGCGCCAGGAATCACAATATTGGGACCTAAATCGCCCCCCATTGCATCTAATGCTATTGTCAAATTACTGGTCATTGTTCCGCATTATAAGGTGCTTTGCCAAATTATGCGGCAAATGTAGTAAAAAGTCTCATGAGTCGTGAAAATAAAGGCAATCGTCGGGGAAACAACCCTTTATTTTTTCAGTTAAATTTGGCTCTTCCTTTAGGATGGTTTCAACTTTGACAGGGCGGTGAAGGGGGACACTTTTGCAGGGTGCGGAGGTTCTTCAATGTCTCTAAAGACCTCACCTTCCTTTCGGGGATAGTGATCAAGTTCAAGGGCCATGGTCTCCGCCAGTATTTCACCCAGATCAACAGCTCCGTGTTCTATGATATCGACATCTTCCTCAGCTGCTGGATTTCCCGCCTGTGGCGACAGGAAATAGCGTTCGATTGTGTACTCAAGAGTTGAGGTAAATGTTTCCAGGCTGATAACGGAAACCTGGTCGACTTCAGCTTCCAAGGTTCCGGTAATTTTCAGTCCACCACCTCGCCAGGGAACGGCCTTCAACAATCCACCCAAGGAATGGAGTTTTGGAATGCCCAGACGTTTGGCAAGGGCAGCGCATTCCTTTTCGTCAGCAGCGATGCGCTCATGACAGCCAAGAGCTGGAACGCGATCAACCTGAAGGGGACGGGAAAATTCATACACAACCTGTTTCACGGGAACCTCAGCTCACCTTGAATAATCTGTTCCAATGGAATTATACCAAGTTGTTTTACGGCATCAGCAAAGTAGGTGGTCATTGCCCTTGTTGAACCCTCCGGCGCTCCGTCAGGATAGATGTTCCGACTTATGGTTTCCTCCAGAGTTTTGGGACCGGCCAAAAGTGCCTTATCAAAAGCGGTCACACGTCCATAATAGGATTCAGCAATCTTTCTCACCTTCTTGCCCACGGTTACATCGCTCACACCAAGCTCGCGCAGCGAGCGGTCCATATCAGCGAAAAATTCATCGGTAAGGCGTTGGCGGAGGTCCTCCACGCCCTCACCTTTCAGGCGATTGAGCACAAGAAAGAGATGCAGTACTATCATCTCGAAACGGCCATCAATAGTATCGGCAACGCCCATACTCTCATAAAACCGGACATGCCGCGCGGCAGCCACAATTGCCCCGTAAAGGCGTTGCTCGCGTTTTTCACGGCCTTTGAATAATTGTTTTAGTATCATGTACTTGCTGTCATAGCCCGGCTCGGGCAAAAGACCGTCAAGAAAGAACTTTGAAATGGTGAAACCAGCTTGTCTGCCATAATCGTAAAATACCTTACACGCGCTCCTCAGTGGTTGATTGCGGTTTTCCTCGCAACCCTCGTAGCATCTTGCTCGCCCACCATAAATCACCATGGTTATATCGCGAAGCCCGGTGCCTTTGGCCAGATATCGGAAGGCATGTCAAAAACCGAAGTTGAGGGCATTCTGGGCTCGCCATCCACAACCGCCAGCATCAATTTTCAGGGCGACAGCAATTACTATATTACCAGCGTGACCGAGAGCCGGGCCTTTCTCAAAGCCAAGGAAATGAGCCGCGAAGTTATTGCGGTGCGTTTTGACAAAGGCGATCAGGTGACGAGCTTTGCCCAGTATGGCCTTGAAGACGGCCGCATCATCAATATCAATTCGAGGGAAACCCCGATTGTCGGGAATGAGCTCAGCATCCTTCAGGATATTTTCAAGGGCATACTGGGTTCCAAGCCTGGCTTCTAAACTGACAGGCGTTATCTGGCCCTGAATTTCCTAACGTGATAAAACCGTGGCATGGGTGCTATTGATCATCAAAGGGTTATTGCGGACCTTGAGCCGGCCTTGCGCGAGGTTCTTTTGACGCGAAGCGATGGGCCGGGATTATTGAGGTTTGCCTTTCACGCGGGCGCGATACTCGCCCTCGGAACCCTGATTGCCCTTGGCGCGCCCTTCTGGTTTCTGCTGCTGCCAGTCCAGGGAATTCTTATCATTTTCCTCTTCACGACGATGCATGAATGCATTCATGACACGGCCTTCAAGAGTTCATTCCTCAACAGGTCCGTTTCAGTTCTGTGCGGTTTCGTGATTATTATTCCGCCGGCATGGTTTCGCTATTTTCATTTCGCCCACCATCGCCACACCCATGAGCCGGGGCTTGATCCCGAACTGCAAAGCCCAAAGCCGCAAAACATTTTTTCCTATGTGAGGCATGTGTCCGGACTTCCGGTTTGGGCATCCAATATCCGCGCACTGGTGACGAATGCGATGGGTCGGAACGCAGATAAATTTGTGCCACCCAAGGGCAAGGCGCGCGTTACATTCGAGGCGCGGCTGATGCTCACCATCTATTTTTTGATCGCCAGCGCATCGGTTCTTTGGGGTTCGACACTCTTGATCTGGACATGGATTGTGCCGGCACTCTTGGGCCAACCATTCTTGCGACTCTTTCTCCTCGCCGAACACACGGCCTGCCCCCATGTCGAAAACATGTTTGAGAATACGCGGACAACTTTTACGACGAGGCTTGTGCGGATGATCGCATGGAACATGCCATTTCATGCAGAGCATCATGCACTACCGACTGTGCCTTTCCACAAACTACCAATGTTGCACAGAGCTGTGCGCGAGCATCTGAAGGTGACTGCTGATGGCTATAGGTACTTCAACGGCAAATTGATTTCAGGGTTCTTCAGTAGTAGGTTATGAAAAAACCTGCGAGTACTGCGCCCCACATATTTGTTTTTCGTTCCCGGTCGCATATCGGGTGGCTCAAGTCTGCCGTTATCTGCAACCTGACCCTCATTAACTTGATGGTACTTCAAATGAGGATGCAGAGATGACTCGACTTAAAGACAAGATTGCCATCGTGACAGGAGCCAGTTCAGGCATTGGTCGCGCCACGGCAAAACTATTCGCGCAGGAGGGAGCTACAGTTGTTGCAGCAGCCAGGCGGCAATCAGCACTTGATGCACTTGTGGCCGAAATCACAAAGTCAGGTGGGAGAGCTATTGCCCTTGCCGGTGACATTCAAGACGAAGCTTATGCAAAGGCGCTGGTTGACATTGCCAGCGAGGAGTTTGGAGGGCTTGATATAGCCTTTAACAATGCCGGTACGAACGGTCCAATGGGTCCGACGCCGGATGTATCGCTCTCATCCTGGAACGAAACGATCTCGACCAACCTCACAGCAGCCTATTTGGGTGCGAAGTATCAACTTCCAGCCATGCTCAAGCGGGGCAGTGGTTCGCTGATCTTCACCTCCACATTTGTTGGCTACACCGTCGGGATGCCCGGCGTGGCTGCGTATGCGGCGAGCAAGGCCGGTCTGATAGGCCTCACGCAAAGCCTGGCGACTGAATTCGGACCAAGGAACATTCGCGTTAATGCGCTTCTGCCGGGCGGCACCGATACCCCAATGGCCGAGGCGTGGATAAGTACGCCTGAAGCTAGATCGTTCGTCGAAGGCATGCATGCATTGAAGCGCATAGCCCGCCCCGAGGAAATCGCTCAGTCGGCCCTTTATCTCGCGTCTGATGCGTCAAGCTTCACCACCGGCGCCGCCATGCTCGTTGATGGCGGTGTCTCAATCAACAGAACATGAGTTTATAGTTCGAAAGGCAAACCTCTGCGCGAGAATTCGCCATTCTCGCTGGCCGAAAACGAAAACCCCGCGGGGATTTCTCCTCGCGGGGTTTGGTAAGTGCGGACAAACAGATCGTTAACGCGCCAGAACAGCTAACAGAAGCAAGGCCACGATATTGGTGATCTTGATCATGGGATTTACGGCGGGGCCTGCGGTGTCCTTGTAGGGGTCGCCTACGGTGTCGCCCGTCACGCTCGCCTTGTGGGCTTCGGAGCCCTTCATGTGCTTCACGCCCTTTGAGTCCGTGAAGCCGTCCTCGAAGGACTTCTTGGCGTTGTCCCAGGCGCCGCCACCGGCGGTCATGGAGATGGCGACGAACAGGCCGGTGACGATCACGCCCATGAGCATGGCGCCCAAAGCCGCAAAGCCCGCTTCCTTGCCGGCAATGGCATAAATCACATAGAACACAAGGATGGGCGAGAACACCGGCAGCATGGACGGGATAATCATTTCCTTGATGGCGGCCTTGGTAAGCAAGTCCACGGCGCGGGCATAGTCGGGCTTTTCGGTGCCCTTCATGATGCCGGGACGTTCCTTGAACTGGCGGCGCACTTCAACCCCCGCGGATTGCGCCGCACGGCCCACGGCCGTCATTGACATGCCGCCAAAGAGATAGGGCAGCAGGCCACCGAAGATGAGTCCCACAACCACATAGGGGTTCGACAGATCGAAGGTGACGTTCACGCCCTCAAAGAAGGTTCCGGCGCCTGCGTTGGCGGCGAAGAACTTCAAGTCCTGCGTATAGGCGGCAAAGAGCACGAGGGCGCCCAAGCCCGCCGAGCCAATGGCATAGCCCTTGGTGACGGCCTTGGTGGTATTGCCCACGGCATCAAGCGCATCGGTGTTCTTGCGCACTTCCTTGGGCAGGCCTGCCATTTCGGCAATGCCACCGGCATTGTCGGTGACCGGGCCGAAGGCGTCGAGGGCCACCACCATGCCGGCGAGAGCCAGCATTGTTGTGACCGCAACGGCGATACCGAAGAGGCCTGCAAGATTAAAGGTGACGATGATGCCGCCGATGATGACGAGGGCCGGAAGGGCTGTAGATTCCATCGAGACGGCAAGGCCCTGAATCACATTGGTGCCGTGGCCGGTAATGGAGGCTTCGGCAATGGAGTTCACCGGACGCTTGCCTGTGCCGGTGTAGTATTCGGTGATCCAGATGATGAGGCCGGTAATGACTAGTCCGGTGATGCCGCAATAGAACAGGCTCATGGGCGTAAAGCCGCCGAGGTCAACGGACATGCCGTCGAACATGTAGGAAATCACAGGGTACAACGCCACGAGCGAAAGTACGCCCGTTGCGATGATGCCCTTATAGAGCGCACCCATAATGTTGTTGGAAGCGCCGAGCTTCACAAAGTACGAACCAATGATCGAGGTGATCACACACGCACCACCAATAGCGAGCGGCAGAACCATGCCAGCGAGCTTCATGGCATCTGGAAGCACGATGGCTGCGAGAACCATGGTGGCAACTGTCGTTACGACATAGGTTTCGAACAGGTCAGCGGCCATGCCGGCGCAATCGCCGACGTTATCGCCGACGTTATCGGCGATGGTAGCGGGGTTGCGCGGATCATCTTCCGGAATGCC
>CAZAMS010000103.1:0-8460 GCA_964486305.1 uncultured Aestuariivirga sp. | reverse complement strand
CTCCTTGAATGAAACCCTGCATCCAATCCTCCATCGATTCAGCAAGAGAATCATAGCATGGACAGGGTTTTCACACAGCCTCGGACTTGCCATGATATGGCTCGCCGAAGCTTTCGTTGCGCTCCGCCTTCTTGAAGAGCGGCAGAACATCGTCGTAGCCCCAGCCGGCGTTCCCCAAGTCGCGTCAGTAGTCATAGTCGCCTCGATTGCCGCGCATATAGACCATGGCATTCATCAGGCTTGTACCGCCGAGCCCTCGGCCCCGGGATATGAATATTCGCCGGTAATTCAATTCTCGCTGCGGGACGGTTCGGTATCCCCAGTCAACAACAGTGTCCATCAAGTCATACCAGAACCCCGGAATTCGAACCGCCGTCTGACTGGCCTTTGTACCGGCCTCCAGCAGCGCCACCCGCGCACTGGCCTCGCATAACCGCGCCGCAACCGCACAACCCGCTGAACCGGCGCCGACCACGATGTAGTCCACTCGATCTTGCATGGTTTCCCTACTTCCCCCTGTCTGGCAGCATAACCCAGCTGGGTCTCCATGGAAATATGATGCCTGCCACAGGAGAGGGAACTCCCCGCTTTGCCCCTCAATTCGTGGCGCGGCGAGGGAGTTGTGGCTCAGAACAGGCCGGCAATCTGCCCTTTCGCATCAAGACCGATGACTTCCGCCGATGGTACTTTCGGCAAGCCCGGCATGGTCATGATGTCGCCGCAGACCACTACGATGAATTCAGCTCCCGCCGAAAGCCTCACTTCGCGAATGGGAACGATGTGATTCGAGGGTGCCCCTTTCAAATTCGGATCGGTTGAGAACGAATACTGTGTCTTGGCCATGCAGATCGGGAACTTGCCATAACCTTGCGACTCGTAAGATCTAAGCTGATCACGCACGGATTTGTCGGCCACGATATCATCGGCGCGGTAAATCTCGCGCGCAATGGTCTTGATCTTCTCCCACAGGGGCAATTCATCGCCATAGATGGGCTTGAACTGCACCGAACTTCTATCGGCAAGCTCCGCCACATGTTTGGCCAACGCTTCCGTGCCTTTTCCGCCTTCAGCCCAATGCGTGCATTTAAAGGCTTCCACACCATGTTCTTTGCAAAAGCTGCGAATGACTTCGACTTCTGAGTCCGTATCCGTCACGAAATGATTGACGGCAACTGCAATCGGCACGCCAAATTTTTTCATGTTCTCGATATGGCGGCCAAGATTGACCAGACCCTTCTTGAGGGCTTCGGCATTTTCTTTCTTCAATTCTTCCTTGGCCACCCCGCCGTGCATCTTGAGGGCGCGAATGGTTGCAACGATAACCGTGGCAGCAGGTGTAAGCCCCGCCTTGCGGCACTTGATGTCAAAGAATTTCTCGGCTCCCAAATCAGCGCCGAAACCTGCTTCAGTCACAACGTAATCAGCGAGCTTAAGACCCGCCTTGGTGGCCATCACCGAATTGCAGCCATGGGCAATATTGGCAAAGGGTCCGCCATGCACAAAGGCCGGATTATTTTCCAGCGTCTGCACCAGGTTCGGCATGAGCGCATCCTTGAGCAGCACCGTCATGGCGCCCGGCGCCTTGATATCCTTCGCAAGGATTTGTCCCTTGTCGCGCTTGGCCGCTATGACGATTTGCCCGATGCGCCGTTCCAGATCTTCGATAGACGTGGAGAGGCAAAGGATCGCCATGATTTCGGAAGCAACCGTGATGTCAAAGCCCCCTTCGCGCGGATAACCATTGGCAACGCCGCCAAGCGAACACACGATATTGCGCAGCGCCCGGTCATTCATGTCCACCACCCGGCGCCAGGCCACGCGGCGCGTATCAATGCCAAGCTCATTGCCCCAGTAGATGTGGTTGTCGATCATCGCCGAAAGCAGGTTGTGCGCCGAGGTAATGGCGTGAAAATCGCCGGTGAAATGCAGATTGATATCTTCCATGGGCACGATCTGGGCGTAGCCACCACCCGCCGCACCGCCCTTCATGCCAAAACATGGACCAAGCGAAGGTTCGCGCAAACACACCATGGTCTTCTTGCCAATGCGGTTCAGTCCGTCGCCCAGGCCAACTGTCGTTGTGGTCTTGCCTTCGCCCGCAGGCGTTGGATTGATGGCGGTGACCAGGATCAGCTTGCCATCCTTCTTGGATGAAAGGCTGCTGATGTAATCAAGATGCACCTTGGCCTTGGTATGGCCGTAGGGGATGAGATCTTTTTCAGGAATCCCCAGGGACTTTCCAATCTCCATGATCGGCTTCATTTTTGCTTCGCGAGCAATCTCAATGTCGCTCTTTACCGTGGCCATGGTCAGGTCATCCTTCCTTAAGAGAAAATATTATTCATGATGGGAAACAGCACATTTCGTCCCAAATGTCTAGCGCGCTTTCCACTTGGACGACTCGTCCAAGTGAAAAGAAATCGCGCCAAATTAATAACTTGGAGCATGTTGTTATCGGTAAAGTCATTCAACTTTGCCGCAACATGCTCTACCTGTTGGCAGGAGTGCCGAATTACGGCAAGAGCAACGTGGCGGCTTTCTTGCAATATCCATCATCAGGGTGCGATGCTGCTTGCGACATTTCTGAGACAATTACGAGGCCTCACCCGATGAGAAATTTCGACCACCCCGGCAGATCAGTGGCCCTGGGCACCAATGGCATGGCGGCCACCTCCTCGCCCCTGGCAACCCTTGCTGCCATTGATGTGCTTCGCGCCGGAGGCAACGCCATTGATGCCGCCATCACCGCTTCAGCCATTCTCTGCCTCACCGAACCCCATATGACGGGGATTGGCGGCGATTGCTTCGCCCTCATCGGCAAGGCCAATGGCACCGTGCTCGGCCTCAATGGTTCGGGCCGCTCAAGCTCCAGAGCCGATGCCGGCTGGTTCAAAGCCTCAGGCCTCACGGAAATTGCCCCGCAAAGCGTTCACGCCGTCACCGTGCCCGGCACCATCGACGCGTGGGATCAGCTCCTGAAAGAGGAAGGCACCATAACCCTCGCCGAAGCCCTGAAACCTGCCATCAAACTGGCTGAGAAAGGCGTAGCCACCACGCCGCGCGTAGCGCGGGATTGGCTCAAAAGCGAAGCCCTGCTGGCCGCCGATGAAGGTGGCGCAAAGCACTATCTGAAAAATGGCCGCGCCCCCCGTCTGGGTGAGATCATGGCCTATCCCGCCCTTGCAAAAACTCTAAAACAAATTGCCAAGCATGGCCGTGCCGGATTCTATGAAGGCGAAATCGCCGCTGAAATTGTCAAACACTTGGCCGCGCGCGGTGGTCTCCTCACTCAAGAAGATTTTGCCAAAACCGAATCGACCTGGGTCAAGCCCATAGCAACCCACTTTGCCGACCATGACATTCTCGAAATTCCCCCCAATGGCCAGGGCCTCACAGTTCTCATCGCGTTAAACATTCTGAGACATTTCGGCCTGCACCGTTTTGAACCGGAAAGTCCCGAGCGCCGCCACCTTGAAATTGAAGCGCTGAAATTGGCCTGGGTTCTGCGTAACCGCCACATCGCCGATCCCGATTTTGCAGACATCCCCGTGAGTGAGCTCCTGAGCGAGGAAACCTCGCAAAGGCTGGCAAGCCTTATCGACATGAACCGCGCCACCGACGCCAACGTATCGCTGCCCAGCTCCGATACGGTCTATCTCAGCGTTGTCGACAAGAACCGCCTGAGCGTCTCCTTCATCAATTCCATTTATTTTGATTTTGGCTCCGGCATCATCACGCCAAAGTCCGGCATCACCTTGCAAAATCGCGGCAAGGGCTTCACCACGAAGCCAGGCCACCCCAATTGCATTGCCCCGTCGAAGCGGCCTTTGCACACGCTTATTCCGGCCATGGCCAGGAAGGACGGCAAGATCGACATGAGTTTCGGCATCATGGGCGCTGATTTTCAGCCCATGGGCCAGGTCAATGTGGTGGTGAACCGCTATATCTACGGCATGGATCCGCAAGCCGCACTGGATTTTCCCCGGCTCTTTCCACAAGGCGAAAGCGTGTTGGTTGAAAGCACTGTTCCCGCCTCCATCATCGCCGGCCTCGCAGCCAAGGGCCACCGCGTCGTGGCCGCGGGTAAACCCCTCGGCGGCGGCCAGGCGATAGTCATTGATCACGCCCAAGGCCTGCTCATCGGCGGCTCCGACCATCGCAAGGATGGTTTTGCCCTTGGATTCTAGAGCATGTTGCGGCAAAGGTCCGCCCCGGACTTGATCCGGGGTTGTGCGACTTTGCCGATAACAACATGCTCCAGATTATTGATTTCGATCACGTTTATGATTTTGGATTGATTCAGTCCAAAATCATCGTGATCGACGGTGCTTCGCTGAGGTGCGCGCACTTATTAGCATCAAATTAATCACAGTTTTTGCGGCATTGTTTACGATTGCTCGGTTAGGCTGGGTAAACCAATTTTAACGCTCCTGGAGGCCTCTTGAGCAGCGCAGACGAAACGCAATCTGCATTTTCCTTTCAGACCGAAGGGTTTTCAGTGCCGGAACCTGCGCAGGCCGAAATTCCTGCTGCCCGTTTTACCCGCATCGCCGATGCCGGTGCCCTGGAGCTCATCCAGCGCGCGGTCGAAGCCGTGGGCGAAGCCACCTATCATTGGACAACCGAAACCGATAGCATCGCCTGGAGCCCCAACATCGAGGCCGTGCTGGGCTGCAAGCCCGACGCCGCAGGCTCGGGCCGGGCCTATGCCAATCTCCTCGACGGCGACAATATCACCAGCCGTTATGACACGGTCATGCGTAGCCATGCCCTGGACGACGGCGATGGCGTTGCCTTCCAGATTGAGTATCTTTTTCGCCCCGATGGCCGAACCGGGCGCCGTGGCATCTGGCTTGAGGACCGCGGCAAATGGTTTGCCGGGGAGAATGGCAGGCCGGCCGAAGTCTTTGGCACCATTCGAAGGATTGACGACCGTCACAGCCGTGACCAGCATTTGAGCTTTCTCGGCAACTGCGACCCCCTGACCGGCATGATGAACCGCGGCCGCCTGGCGGAAGCCCTGGGCGAAACCATTTCAACCTCCACCCGCGAACAGAGCAATTGCGCTTTCCTCATTGCCGCCGTGAACAATCTGCCCGTGGTCAACGAGGCCTATGGGTTTGAGGTGGCTGATGAAGTGATCGTGGCCCTGGGCAAGCGCCTGCGCCAGGTGGTACGCACCGGCGATGCGATCGCGCGCTACTCCGGCAGCAAGTTCGGCATCATCCTCAACAATTGCCAGGAAGAGGAGTTGCAGGTAGCCGTTGACCGCTTCGTCAATATCGCCCGCGAAAGCGTCATTGAAACCGAACACGGGCCCGTCTGGGCGATGCTTTCGATTGGCGCCGTTGTGGTTCCCAAATATGCCCCCGATGCCAACATCGCCATGGCCCGCGCTGAAGAAGCCCTCGCTGAGGCCAAGCGCCTGCCCTCCGATGGCTCCGTCATTTACCGCCCCTCGTTAAAGCGAATTGCCGAGCGTGGCTTGAATGCCCGCTGCGCCACGGAAATTGTGAAATGCCTGAAAGAAGACAAATTCAAGCTTGGCTTCCAGCCCGTCGTCAATGCCGCAACCCGCGATGTTGTCATGCATGAGGCATTGTTGCGCATGGCCAATGGGAGCGGTGAGCTGATTGCCGCGGCTCATCTTATTCCGGTTGCCGAAAAACTTGGCCTTGTGCGCCTTATTGACCGCGCCGTGACCCAGATGACCATGTCTACGCTGCATAATTATCCGCAGGCCCATCTCGCCATGAATGTGTCGGGCTCAACCGCTACCGACCCCCGCTGGTTTAATCAGCTCACGGACATTATTGCCGCCAACCGTTCCGTGGCCAGCCGGCTCACCGTTGAAATCACCGAAACCGTAGCCCTTTCCGATCTCAGGGAAACCTTCAGTTTCGTTGAGGCGCTCCGCAATATCGGCTGCAGTGTTGCAATTGATGATTTCGGCGCGGGCTTCACCTCGTTCCGCAACCTGCGCGACCTGCCGGTCAATATCGTCAAGCTCGACGGCTCCTTCTGCCGCGATCTCAAGCATAATTCAGGCAACCAGTATCTGGCCCGCACCCTCATCGACCTCAGCCACAAGTTCAATCTGAAAACCATCGCGGAATGGGTGGAAACTGAGGACGACGCCGAAATTTTGAAAGATTTCGGCATCGACCTCATGCAGGGCAATCTTTTTGGCGAAGCCTCCCTTGTGCTTCCATGGGCCCGCAAGGAAGATCGGGGCTTTGCAAGTCTTAGCACGGTTGACCAGTTGGCGGCAGGCCTTGAGGAGACCAAGGTCATCGCCCAGAATCTTCCAGTTGCGCCCCCAACGCCCATCGACGTGGCCGAACTGCCCGACAACGCCGGGATGGAAGAAGGCCTGTCGCGCCTCAAGCTCGCAATCCGCGCCCTCGATGAAGGCTTCCGCCCTTCACCTGCATTCGACCAGGAAGTTCCGCTGGCTAAAGCGGTTTAAGATTCAACAAACCGTCTTCTCCTGCGAAGCGGGAGAAGAAAGGGGCCCGTCCTGCGAAGCAGGGTGGGATAGATGAGGGCGCTTTGACCTCGTTCCCCTCACCTCCCCATTGCGTTCCGCAATGGGTCCCCTCCTCTCCCGTTTCACGGGCGAGGACAAAGTTGGAATCATCTTTCACTGGACGATCCCATCAATTCCTGAGACACTTTGCGTAATCCTCAGCAACCAGGAGCGCGCCCCATGAACAAGCCCCATAATCCAGCATCCGCCCCAAATGCGGCCTTTGCCCGGGCCCAGCAATTCATGTCGCCCTCGCCCGTGCCTTCCATATCAACCGAGCTCCTCTCCACCGCCGATGGCGAGTTGAACCGCGAGCTCCATCATTTCCTTTTCGATCCGCCCTGCGATCCCAAGCTGCTCAAGGGCAAGAGGATTGCCATCTGCTGCACCAATGGTGTTGAGGAAGTTGAAATCCTGGGTTCCATGCGCTGGCTCACCGAGCATGGCGCAACGGTGCATATCGTGGCCCCGCGCATCGGCGAATTTCCGCCAAGCCTCGGCCTGCGGTTTCCCGCCATTGCTGCAACCCATGTCATGGCCATCCGCCTGATGGAAAATGCCGGCTGGCTGAAAATCGACCGCTATCTCGATGAGGCGAAGATTGCCGACTATGACGCGGTGATCCTGCCCGGCGGCTGCTGGAATCCGGATTTCCTCCGCGCCGACAAGGACGCGCAGAACTTCACCCGCGACATGCACGCGGCGGGAAAGCCCACCTGCGGCATCTGTCATGGCCCCTGGGTCATGGTTAGCGCAAAAATGCTGAAGGGCAAAAAAGCCACCGCCGTGTGGAACATCCAGATCGATTTGGAAAACGCCGGAGCAACTGTCATCGACGAACCCTGCGTCGTCGATGGCAACCTGATCACCGCAAGATTCCCCTACGACCTCCCGCGCATGATTGACGCGCTGGTGAAGCAGTTGGTGGCGGCATAAACACTGCTGACATCATGCTGTCAGTGCTCATGGTACTGTGCTTCTTTCTGAGAAGGAGCCAATGCCATGAAGAAAACTTATTCCGGCAGCTGCCATTGCGGGCAGGTTAAATTCGAAGCGGATATCGATTTCACCGAGGGCACGGGGAAATGCAATTGCTCGATCTGCGCCAAGTCGCGCTATTGGGGCATTGTCATAAAGCCGGAAGCCTTCCGTCTTTTGCAAGGCAAACACGAACTCACGGACTATCAGTTCAAAACTGACGATCCGCAATTCGCATGGAAACGCGGGAGTTCAGAATTTGCAGACATTGCGGCATCAGGCCCTTCGGGCGTGGCGACGTGCCGGAGCACGGTGGCGCTTTCGTATCCGTCAATATTGCGGCGTTGGACGATGTTGATATTTCGGAATTTTTTGAAGGGCCGCTAAACTATGCCGATGGCCGCCACGACAATTGGCAAAATGAACCAGTCGAAACCCGTCATCTCTAGCAGCGTGCAATTTCACAATCTTGTTTTCATAGGAATTTATTACTTGACAATATATTCCTATTGCGCTAACCGTGACCTGTCCATCCCGGAAGGGGTCTCGGTCATGACGGTGGCTTTGATGGGGTGGATGTGGCCTCCGGGCTTGGGGAGTAACGTTCCCTCAATTCCGGGAGCTGCAGGCGGGATTTTCCGCCCCCGCTGTTTGACATTGTGAAATCTACCCCGGAAGCGGAGTGCCGCTTTCTTCACCGGCGACCTATTGTCCAACGCTGATTGAAAATTGAATCTGTGACTGCCCCTCTCCCCCGGCTTCGCCGGACCCTCTCCCACGGAGGGGAGAGGGGGAAAAAAGTATTACTTCGGCTCTCGCCCCTTGTGGGAGAGGGTGATTTGCGAACAGCGTGAGCAAATCGGGAGTGGGGAGGTAAAGTCTCAAGTCTTCGATAGCGTGTTGATCTTTTCCTGCATGGCCGTGAGCTGGTCCTTCATGGCCTGAAGGTCATC
>CAZAMS010000102.1:0-5417 GCA_964486305.1 uncultured Aestuariivirga sp. | reverse complement strand
TTCCTGCGCGACAAATTGCCAAACCTGAAAGGCGAAAAGGCCGGTGCTTTGGCGGTGGCGACAGCAGATGATTTTTCTTATCATGACATCGTCGATGGCTCGAACACCGCCAACCAAGGAATCCGCATTGTGTTTGAAGATGGCTCGCGGGTGATCTACCGTCTTTCCGGCACGGGCACGGTGGGGGCCACATTACGCGTCTATGTCGAGAAATATGAACCCAAGAATCTTGGGCTTGAAACGCAAGCGGCACTTTCCGATCTCATCGGCTTTGCCCGCGGGCTTGCGGGCATCGCCGAACGCACGGGCCGCATGGAACCGACTGTGATCACCTAGTATGCCTCAATCAAATTCCGGATCGCCTTCACCCCTTGGTGTCACGCTTGCAGAGGGTGGCGCCAACGTTGCTGTCACTTCCAGACACGCAAGGCGGGTATTTTTCTGCCTGTTTGAAGCCGGCAAAGAGACGCGCGTTGAGTTAACATCTCGCCAGGATGAGGTCTTTTACGCCTTCATTCCCGATGTAAGAATTGGCCAGCATTATGGATTGCGAGCCGAAGGAAGCCATGACGGTGCTCGTGGTCATCTCTTTGATGATGCCAAGCTGTTGATTGATCCCTTCGCAAGCCAGCTTGACCGTAGTTTCAGCTGGCATCCGGATCTGGCAAAAAAAGGGGCGGAAACTTCGCCCATTGTGCCGAAATGCGTTGTGACTGCGGCGGAACCACTCGCACGGCGGTTACCCAGGAAGTCTCCGAACTTCATTTATGAAGTAGCAGTCAAAGCTTTCACCAAGCGTCACATTCTCATTCCTGAGAAACTTCGCGGCACTGTGGCAGCGCTCGCACATCCCGCATGCATTGAACATTTTCTAAGGCTTGGTGTTGATACGGTTGAGCTGATGCCGCTCATGGCGTGGGCTGATGAACGGCACCTGGTGCAACAAGGTCTTTCGAACGCCTGGGGCTATAACCCCATCAGCTTCTTCGCCCCAGACCCGAGGCTGGCCCCCGGCGGATTGAGAGAGATACGGGAAACTATTGCAGCGTTGCATGACGCAGGCCTTCGTGTGGTCCTTGATGTGGTCTTCAATCACACGGGCGAAAGCGATCTGGGCGGGCCAACCGTTTCGCTTCGTGGCCTCGACAATGCGCTCTACTACCGGCATTCAAATGGCGTGCTGGTGAATGACACGGGCTGTGGCAATACCTTGGACACGAATAGCCCCCCCGTCATGGGCCTCATACTGGAGTCCTTGCGCCATTGGGTGAATGCGACGGGCGTGGACGGTTTTCGGTATGATCTGGCAACAGTCATGGGGCGCGGATCCCACGGCTTTGACGGCAAGTCACCTTTGCTTCAGGCCATTCAACAGGATCCTTTGCTGGGATCTCTTGTTCATATCGCGGAACCCTGGGATGTCGGCCCCGGCGGCTATCAGCTCGGAAATTTTCTGGGCGCCTGGCATGAATGGAATGACCGCTACCGGGATGATGTACGGCATTTCTGGCGGGGTGATCCCGGTGCTGCGGCCAATTTTGCCACGCGCCTTGCGGGCTCATCGGACTTCTTTGCGCGCACAAACCGCAAGCCTTCAAGCAGTATAAACTACATAGCGGCCCACGATGGCTTTACGCTTCGTGACTTTGTCACCCATGACCACAAAGACAATTTTGCCAATGGCGAAGGCAACAGGGACGGAAATTCACAGGAGCCATGCTGGATTTCGAACAACCCCGCACAAGACGTGAAGGCCTTGCTGGCAACACTGTTTCTCTCGCGTGGCACGATCATGCTGACAGCGGGTGATGAATTTGGGCGCAGCCAGCGCGGCAACAACAATGCCTATGCTCAGGACAATGAAACGACGTGGCTGGATTGGAGCACGGCTGACCAGGCCCTCATTGACCATGTCGCCGAGCTGGCAAAATTCCGATGCGAATATGCGCCCTATTTTGCTGACCGTTTTCCGACCGGACGGATTCCAGAAGGACAAAAATATCCGGATACCCAGTGGCTTTCAGCGCAGGGAGAGGTTCTGGATTGGACTGAATCAGGGCTTGCTACTTTTGGACTGATCCTGAGTTGTCCAGAAGCCGAGGAACGCCTGCTCATCTGGTTCAACCGGAGCCACGACAGCGTGAGCGTGATACTGCCAGCTGCTCAGCCGGGATACCAGTGGGCGCATGACAAAGTGGTTTGTGAAGGGCGGTCGGTTTCCACACTGCTTGAAGTTCCTGACCCACGGAAAAAATCATCCCAACCGGATGACAGTATCATCAAAAACCTTGCCTCGGCGGCGGGCATTCAAAGCGAATGGTGGGAGGTCAGCGGAGCCTATCACGGCGTTGGGGTTGAAACAAAGAGAGTCCTGCTTGCTGCCATGAGGCTTCCCATTGCCACTCAGGGAGAGGCACTTGAATCCCTGGAACAGCTTCAATCAACAGAACATACTGCTTACGTCCCAATGGCAGGACGCTGCCATCAACCGGAATTTTTAGGTCAGGGCAAGCGCGTTACAGGCCTGACGTCGCATCTCTACGCACTGCGCCATGAAAGCGACAGTGGCGTTGGCGACTTTGAAACACTTGCCAGATTCTGCGAGGCATCATCGAAACTTGGCGGCTCACTTGCAGGCATTAATCCCCTGCATCACATGTTCAGCGATGACCGCAGCCGCGTAAGCCCCTATCAACCCTCGGACCGCCGCTTCATTGATCCCATCTATATCGACCTTGCAGACGTGCAAAAAAGATTCGGCCCGGCAAAACTACAGAAGAAATACGACCGCGACCTGGCCCATCTGCGCGAAGCAAGCCATGTGGACTATGACGCCGTCTGGCGCATCAAGGATGAAATCCTATTTTCCCTTTTTGAAAAATTCGGGACGAGCAAGGACCTTGAAACCTTCATCACAGATGGCGGCACCGCGTTGCAGGACCATGCGCGTTTTGAAGCGAGGACTGATCCAAGGCGTTACAAGTATGCCCAATGGCTGCAATGGATTGCCGATGGGCAGCTTGAGGCGGCCGCACGGCGAGCCGATAGCGCGGGTCTTGAGCTTGGCATTTACTGCGATCTCGCCCTGGGTTGCGCCTATGAGGGTGGCGAGGTTTGGGCGCGGCCTGAAGTCTTTGCCACAGGTGTCTCAATGGGTGCACCACCTGACCCGTTTGCATGGGAAGGTCAAGTGTGGAACCTGCCACCCTTTAATCCGCTCGCGCTGGCAAGGGCGGAATATGAGCCTTTTGCGGAGATACTCCGGGCCAGCATGAGGCATGCAAAGGTCCTGCGCATTGATCATATCCTGGGCCTTTCCCGCCAGTTCTGGATACCTCGCGGCGGATCGGGCGCCGATGGGGCTTATGTCAAGATGCCTCTTGAAAAACTTCTTGCCATTACGGCATCCGAAAGTGTTCGGGCAAAATGCATGGTGATTGGCGAGGATTTGGGAACCGTTCCTGATGGTCTTCGCGACTGTCTTTCACAAGCCAACATCCTGTCCTATCGGGTATTGTGGTTTGAGCAGGATGAGGCTCGTTTTCATCCACCTCAGAGCTATCCGCAACGAGCAGCGGTGTGTCTGTCGTCCCACGATCTCGCACCCTTCAAGGGATGGCGTGAATCCGCAAGCCATACGGATATTTCAAAGCTTGAGCGCGCGATTACCGAGGTGGGCGTCAACACGGGAAATCTCCTTGCTGATGCGCATGCTTTTGCAGCACAGACGCCATGCGCTATTATGCTTGTACAGGCGGATGATCTTTCCGAAGAGACAGAACCACTCAATGTGCCGGGCACCGACAAGGAGCGGGCGAACTGGTGCAGGCGCCTTTCCGTAACAGTTGAAGCGCTGCCATATCTTGCGACGTCTAAAACTGTGTCAGCCGCCATTCTGAGCACGGGGCGCGGAAAGAATGGATAAATCCTACAAGATTGAAATTCTTGCGCAGGAAATCATTTCAAAGTTCTGGTCGACACTGACCAAGGTGACGCTGAAATACACACGGCGCGATGAAAGGTCCGAAATACTGGTCCGCGAGGTGAATGACCACGGCCATGCCGCGGCTGTTCTGGCCCTTGATCCAACACGAAAAACAGTTCTGCTTGTCAAGCAAATGCGCATTGCCGCACATATCGCAGGTTATACTGAGGCAATGATCGAAGTTTGCGCGGGCTTGCTCGATGGCGACGATGCAAAAACCTGCGCATCGAGAGAAGCCGAGGAAGAGCTTGGGGTTCGCGTGCATGATCTGCGTGAGGTCTGCAATGTGTTCACGAGCCCCGGCGTACTTACCGAGCGTGTAAGCCTTTTCATTGGGACCTATTCACCGAAAGACAGGATCAATGGCGGTGGTGGCGTTGCAACGGAAGGGGAAGATATCGAAGTCATCGAACTCCCTCTCGCGGTGGCCTATGGGATGATCGCCTCGGTGGAGATCGTGGATGCAAAAACCATCATCCTGCTGCAGCACGCCATGCTGATTTAGGCCGCCTCATCGCGCAAGGCGCCGGGCCCCGGAATGGCGCCCTTGGGGCACTTGCCTGCGATGATCATGCCGAGCACTTCATCCTTGGTCACGTCCTTGACATTTGCCGTTCCAACCACGCGGCCATTCTTCATGACCGCGATGCGATCGGCGAGATCGAAGACGTCGTGGATGTCATGGCTGATAAGGAAAATGCCGATACCATCAGCTTTAAGCTGCTTGATGAGTTCCCCCACTTGGGCAGTTTCCTGGGGGCCAAGGGCCGCCGTCGGCTCGTCCATGATCAGGATACGCGCATTGAAGTGGATGGCGCGCGCAATGGCCACGGATTGCCGCTGGCCGCCGGACAGGGACTTTACCGGCTCCTTGAAGCGCCGGAAATTCGGGTTGAGCCGTCCCATGACTTTACGGGCTTCGGACTCCATGGCAACATCATCAAGGGTACCGAATTTGGTACGAAGTTCACGGCCGAGATAGAGGTTCGCTGCGGCGTCGACATTATCGGCCAGAGCCAATGTCTGATAGATGGTCTCAATGCCGTAACGTTTTGCATCACGCGGATTGTTGATATCGACCTTGTCACCATTGATAAAGATTTCGCCGCCATCGCGCCGGTAGGCGCCTGACAGAATCTTGATGAGTGTTGATTTGCCTGCGCCATTGTGGCCAAGCAGGCCCATCACCTCGCCGGGAAAAAGATCGACGCTTGCATGATCAACGGCTTTGATACCGCCGAAGGCGATGGAGAGGTCGCGCATGTCGACGAGTGGCGTTCCACGATCGGCAGACGCATTTTTCACAAGTGCTTTGGTTGCCTTTGCCATTGCCGCCTCCCTCACTTCACACGACGACGGTAAACTTGGTCGATGAACACCGCGATGACAAGCACCGACCCAACAACCATGTCCTTGACCGCCGATTGGAAAT
>CAZAMS010000101.1:0-5682 GCA_964486305.1 uncultured Aestuariivirga sp. | reverse complement strand
AGCCTAGCCGCTTAGAAGATTTAGCTCGCTGCCAATGGCTTCAAGCGTCTTGTCGTGAATGTTCATCTGCCGCAGGTGGACAAGGGTGTTCATGACATAGTCCCGGCAGTGGCCCATTTTCCCCTCGCCCTGCATGACATGCTTCAGCAGGTCTGTGTGCGATAGCTTGCCCGCATACTGGGCATGGGTCCGGTCAACGACATAAACCACGGCCTCAACCTTCTCATCGCCTCCCAGAAGTTCAACCGTCTGTGTCATTTCCAGATAGACTTGGCTCACCTGCTCGCGCTCACGCAGATAGGCAAGAGTTGCGTCCCATTTTGAAGATGCTATCTGAAAAGCCACGCCAACGCATGAGCCGCCGCGATCAAGCCCAAGCACGAGGCCGGGCAGGGCTTCGGTGCCCCGGTGGTGCAGGGAATAAACGCAAAGGCTGCGATGAAATCCGCGAATGCGCGCATGAGCTTGCGACACAAACTCAAAACCCGGCCTCCACATCAGTGAACCGTAGCCAAATATCCATCGCTGCTGCATGCTTGCCCTGCTTAAATCCAACCCCAGAGAATCACCAAATCATATGATCCCTTCGACAAGACGCCCATGGTATATGTTCTATCCGCTTGCCGGAATGATCCTTCTCAGCGCCCTATGGTGCGGCTACTGGTTTATTGCATTCGTGGGCGCCAAGGAACTTGTACAGGCGAAGCGACTTGAGTTCAAAAGTCAGGGCCTGCAACTCGACTGTGCCACTGAAAGCTGGAGTGGCTTTCCCTTCCGCTTTGAATTTCAGTGCGACGCGGCGTCATTGCAATTCACCAACGCCAATGAAACGATTAACTTCCAATCGATGAAAATATTAGCCGTGGCACAGGCCTATAATCCCTTTCATGTCCTTCTCCTCATCGATGGTCCAAGCGCGGTTAACGGAGTTGAACTCACCCATGAACGCGCCCTGATTTCCGTAACAGTCAATGGCAGTGACAATTTGGATGTAAGCACAGAAGCAGCCAAAATAAATGCACAGGGTTTGTTTTCCGCCGACCAGTTGAATTTCTACGGCAGAAAAATCAACGGCAAATTGGATCTCGCAGCCAATACCGAGGGACTCACTATTCTTGATCCTAGCCTGCCCATTTCCTTCACCAAGGCGGCGATCATCGCCCAAACCAACTCATCTCTCCTCAAACAACCCTATGCTGCCGTTGCATCAGGAGAACCCCTCGAAATCAGTTCTCTCAAGATTTCCCAAGGCCTCGTCGATCTCACCGCACAGGGCAAAATTTTTCTCGACCCCCAGCACCGCTTGGCGGGCGCGCTCTCCAGCCAGACCAACGATATCGACGGGTTGATGAAGTTAATGGCACCTCTCCTTGCGTTGAATGACGAAGATGGCGCGGCGATAAAAAATCTCGTCAGCCTGACCGGCGGCGATCCCGCAACGAAAATAACAAAGGCAGACTTCACCGCAAGGGACGGAGCGCTTTACTGGGGACTGCTCAAGCTTGCGGATTTGAAACCGCTATATTAGCGATGCTTGGGATCGCGTCCGAAATCCGGTGCCGCGGTTTCCTGGCCCGCCGCAATAATGTTGCGGCGAACTTCGCGCGCCCGTGTGAACAAGTTGAACAGTGTTTCCCCGTCACCCCAGCGAATGGCCCGTTGCAGCGCCGATAGATCCTCCGAGAACCGCCCCAGCATTTCCAATACGGCTTCCCGGTTATTCAAGAATACATCACGCCACATCGTAGGGTCAGAGGCAGCGATGCGGGTAAAATCACGAAAACCGCCGGCAGAATACTTAATCACTTCTGAATCAGTTACCTCTTCCAGATCCGCCGCCGTTGCCACCGTGTTATAGGCAATGAGATGCGGCAGATGGCTGGTGATCGCCAGAACAAGATCATGATGTTCCGGTGTCATCAGCTCAACTTCGGAGCCACAGGCATGCCAGAAATTTTCGAGCCGCGTGACAGCCGAAGCATCGCTGTCGGGAAGGGGTGTCAGAATGCACCAACGCTTCACAAATAAATCAGCAAAACCGGAGGCAGGCCCCGATTGCTCTGTACCCGCGATGGGATGACCCGGAACGAAATGAACCCCAACCGGTAAATGCGGTGCGACATCACGCACGACGGCAGCTTTCACTGACCCCACGTCCGTTACAATGCAACCCGGCTTCAGCGCAGCGCCGATTTCCTTGGCGATCTCTCCACAGGCCCCGACGGGTACGCACAGGATAACCAGATCGGCGTCCCTGACAGCCGAAACAGCCGTTTCATGCATGCTGTCAACCAAACCCAATTGAACGGCCGTTTTCCGCGTTTCAGCACTCTTGGCATAGCCCGCGATATGGTTCGCAATTTTTTCACGCCTGATGACATGGGCAAGCGACGATCCGATGAGGCCGATGCCGATGATAGCCACGCGCTCAAACTGCACACTCATTTCAGGAAATCCGACAAAGCTGTAATCACGTCCCTGTTGGCTTCTTCATCACCAACTGTCAAGCGCAGGCAATGGGGCAGGCCGTAAGCTTCCATGCGCCGCAGGATGATGCCATGGTCATTCAAATAGGCGTCTGCCTGTGCGGATGTTTTCTCGCCTTTGGATGAAAAATGAATGAGTACGAAATTTCCGACACTCGGTGTCACCCGCAGTCCAAGCGCTTCCAATTGACTGGTCAGCAGGCCCAACCATTTCTCATTATGAGTGATGGCGGTTTCAACAAATTTCTGGTCTCCAATTGCCCCCACGCCTGCAGCCATTGCGGCTGCACTCACGTTGAAAGGTCCCCGAATGCGATTGAGCACATCGGCGACATGGGCAGGGCAATAGGCCCAGCCCAGACGCAGGCCCGCAAGACCATAAATTTTTGAAAACGTGCGCGTCATCACCACGTTGTCGGATGTCGCAACAAGCTCAAGGCCTGATTCATAATCATTGCGTCTGACATATTCCGCATAGGCCGCGTCAAGCACCAGCAAGGTGGTTTTGGGCAGGCCCTCATGCAGCCGCTTCACTTCATTGAAGGGCAGGTAAGTTCCCGTCGGATTATTTGGATTTGCCAGAAAAACTATCTTGGTCCGAGGACTCACGCATTTCAGCATTTCATCAACGCTCGTTGTATGATTCACTTCCGGAGCAACGATGGCTTTGGCGCCATTGGACGCGATGGCGATGGGATAAACCAGAAAGCCAAATTGCGAATAGACGGCCTCATCTCCGGGGCTCAAGTAGGCGTGCGCCAGGAGTTGCAGCAACTCGTCGGAACCTGCGCCACAGACAATAGATGCAGCATTCAATCCGTAACGCGCCGCAATGGCCTCACGCAACTCTGTTGCCGAACCATCGGGATAAAGTTCAAGCGAGGCTCCCTTGGAGGCATAGGCGGCAACAGCCTTTGCTGAAGCACCGAAAGGTGATTCATTGGATGACAGCTTATGGATTTTTTTTCCCTTCGCTGTGCTCTTGCCGGGCACATAGGGGGAAATACCGAGAATGCCCGCTTTAGGAAGAGGGCGAATGACGTCAGACTTCAAACTCATGATTTGATCTCAAACGGCGAGGGATAGCGCCCGGCCACCTTCAGGCCGAGCAGGGCATTGGACCGGTTGAGACCGACAAGCGGGCTTTCATGATCTGACAAAAAGCCCGGCAGGCAGGAAACCCGCCGCGAGCCGAGCTTGATCTGCCAGAGCGGTGCCGGCGAAAAGTCCCGTGGCAACTTGCCATCACTGATAATGAGCGTTTCGTCATCTCCCGTAGGCTCCGCAGGTGAATGTCCGAAGACCAGGAGTTTCGGAACAACATCGTCCCGCAAAAATGGCAGGCACGCAACGACTCTCGCCTGGCCGGCTTTCCCCTCAACAAACGCTTCCACCCAGGGAGATTCAGTTTCGACAATGCAAATGTCGCCAGGGCTCGCATTGACCTGCATCAGGGCCTGGGCCTCATCGCGATACTCTTCAACCGGCAGCGTGCCGAAATAATCCCTGATGCGCAGACGCAATCCCATCGACGCATTGAGTTTCTTGCTGATGTGGATGGAAATCTCCGCCTGATTTTGCATCGATACCGAAAAAATTGAACGCCAAAGACGCACCATGAGTTCCGCTGGCACAAGGCTGTCTGGCCGTGACAGGAGCCTGCGCAGGATCGCAGCCTCGCGTGCCGGCCTGAAGGCCGAACCGCCAAGGGCACCATTTTTGGACTTGATCACCCGTACATGTTCGGTGGCCGCAAAGCGCCGCTCAAGCAGGTTCATCAGGCCGTCATCAATGGCATCCATTTCGCGGCGAATGTCCTCAAGCTCAATGTCTGATCCAGCTGGTTCAATCATGTTCTTCAATCTCTATGGTACGCAGGCAACCCTGCTGGCGCCGCTCCAACAGGATTGGACCTTCATACTGGGAGCTGTCACAAAAGCAAAGACTTCACGTTATTTGCCGCCTTCGAAGCGGACGGGGGAGGGCAGGAGGGCCGGCCTGAGCCGCGGCACAAGGCGCCTGACCCGTTTTCCCGATGAAAAGGCATAGACCTGCTTCACCGCCTCAACAATAATGACCCCCGAAAATCTGGACGTAACCCAGTCACCAATCCGTTCAATGGCGCTGGCGCCAGAGAGCACATACCCTCTTTTTGTCGGCGGCATTTGCAGCGCTTGGTTCCAGGAAACCACTGAAAATTGTGCCTCTTTAAGCAGGCCCGCAAGCTGGGTGCGTGAAAACGGCTGGCCATAGCCAAAGGGTGAGGAATCAAAAGCGGCCCACAGGCCCCTGCGGTTGGGCACCACCAAAACCAGCCGGCCTTGTGGAGCCATAACCCGCCAGACTTCCTGCAGCATTTCGATCGGGCTGTCGGTCAGTTCCAGCCCATGAATGACAAGGGCCAGGTCAACGGTGCTTTCAAGAAGCGGCAGATCAAATTCATCGACCAGGGCCGACTGCACGGGACCTTCCCCTGGCCAATGGATAACACCCTGGCGTGCCATCATGAACGCAATGTTACGGCCGGTCCCGGACGGAAGCTCGTCGAGATAGGGCGTGGCAAAACCCATGCCCAGCACGCAGGCATCACTTATCAAACCCAGCCGCGGTTTTAATTTCGCGGAGATCAGGCGTCGCGTAGCATTTCCCAAAGGACTCGCGTAGAATTCGCGTAGTTCAACAACGTCCATGACGGCAAGTTCTAGCGTTTAACGCCTGAACGGTCATCAAAGAAGAAAAATAGGGTTAGTAAACCATATGTCCCACCTCGATATGCGCCAATTCATGTGCCGTTCCGATAATTACGGCGTGATTGTCCATGATTCCAAAACCGGCGCCACCGCCTCCATTGATGCGCCCGACGCGGAAGCGGTTGAGACGGAACTCAGGAAATTCGGCAGGCAGCTGACCCATATTTTTACCACCCACCGTCACGAAGATCATGTCGCTGGAAACCTCAGGCTGAAGGAACTTTTCGGCTGCAAGATCATTGGGCCAAGGAACGAAGCTGAAAAAATTCCGGGCATTGATATAACCGTGTCGGGTGGCGACAAATTCAACTGGGCAGGGCGTGAGGTGAAAGTCTTTGATTGCCCCGGCCACACCAGGGGCCACATCGCATTTCATATTAAATCCGAATATTCGCTCTTTGTAGGCGATACGGTTTTTGCCATGGGCTGTGGCCGCGTCAACGAGG
>CAZAMS010000100.1:0-8328 GCA_964486305.1 uncultured Aestuariivirga sp. | reverse complement strand
GGCGGGCTTTAATTTATCAATCTTGGTGAGAACGAGCTGATAGGTCACAGCCGATTCATCCAGGAGATCAAACATCTACTCGTCGGCGGCGAGCACGCCATGGCGCGAGTCGATGAGCACGAAAGCTCTTGTCAATCCTGGGCGGCCACGCAGGTAGCCGCGCAGCATGGATTGCCATTTCTTCACTTCCTTCTTCGGGGCCTTGGCATAGCCATAGCCCGGCATGTCAATTAGCGTGAGGGCGTCAGCAATGTTGAAGAAATTGAGCTCGCGGGTGCGGCCTGGCGTGTTGGAGGCCCGTGCCAATTCCCGAACCCCGGTCAAGGCATTGATCAGGGATGACTTGCCCACATTGGAGCGGCCGGCAAAAGCGATTTCAACACCCTTGACTGGTGGCAATTGTTCAAGGGCCGCAACCCCCAGCATGAAAGTAGAGGGGGCCGAAAACAGCCTCCGGCCCGCCAATAACTGATCGCTGGTGAAGCGAGAGGTCAAGTGGCTGCGGTTTTCTTTTTCAGGAAGGGCAGGCTTTCGCGGATATTGCCCAGGAGGTCGATATCAACGCCATGACGCTTCATGATCACCGATTGCTGAAGGATCGAGAGCAAATTGCTCCAGGCCCAGTAAATCACCAGTCCCGCGGGGAAGCTTCCCAGCATGAAGGTAAACATGACGGGCATCCAGTTGAACAGGCTGGCCTGCACCGGATCGGGCGGCGTCGGGTTCAGGCGCATCTGCACCCACATGGTAACGCCCATGAGCAGCGGCCAGATGCCAAGGGCCAGGAAAAGAGGAGGCGTCCAGGGAATGAGGCCAAAGAGATTGAAGAGATTGGTGGGGTCGGCCGCTGAAAGGTCATGCACCCAGCCATAGAACGGCGCGTGGCGCAATTCGATGGAAGTGAGAATAACCTTGTAGAGCGAGAAGAAAACCGGAATCTGCACCACCACCGGCAAGCAGCCTGAAATGGGCGAGACCTTTTCCCGCTTGTAAAGCTCCATCATGCCTTGCTGCTGCTTCATCTTGTCGTCGGGATAAAGTTCTTTCAGCTTTACCATCTCGGGCTGAAGCTTTTTCATCTTGCTCATGGAGGCATAGGACTTGTTGGCCAGTGGAAACACCGCAAGTTTGACGAGAACCGTTGCAATCAGAATGGCTATGCCGAAATTGCCGACGATGCCATTCAAGAAGTCAAGCAGATAGAACATGGGCTTGGTGATTGGAGAAAACCAACCCCAGTCGATCATGAAATCAAATTCCCTGATCTTATATTTTTCGCCGATGGCCTGAATGGTTTTGACCACCTTTGCACCAGCAAAGAGCTGGTCCTGATAAAGACCCTTTGCTCCGGGCCGAACGATGACGGCATCCTTGGTCAGGTAGTCCGTCTGATAGACATCACGGCCATTCTGAACCTGATGCAGAAAGCTCGTGGTGATGGCCCGCGTTTGATCGGGGATCATGGTTGCGGCCCAATACTTGTCGGTGAAGCCAACCCAGCCACCAACGGACTCAATGCGTGTCGGCTCCGTGACGCCTTGCACATCACTGTAATCAATTTCCTGGAGCTTATCGCCAAGAAACCCAAGCATGCCTTCAAAGAATACATACCATCCGGCGATTTTCGGCGTGTCCTGACGCTGGATGCGGGCATAAGGAATAAGGGCAACCGGAGCAGCAGAATTATTCTGAACTTCTTGCGTTACTGAAAATACATAGTGATCATCAATGGAAATCTGGCGGGTGAAAATCAGGCCTGCGCCATTGTCCCAAGTCAGGGTCACAGGCTTTCCAACGCCCAGAACCGCATCAGCGGGTGCCTGCCATAGAGTCTTGGAATCAGGCAGCTTGGCTGTTGTTCCGATTGCCCCTACAAAACCCTGCTCAGCAAAAAATGCATTGGGTGAACCAGCGGGCGACAACAGAACTATTGTCGGGCTCTTGGGATCAATCGTTTCGCGATATTGGGTAAGATGAAGATCATCCAATTGAGCGCCGGTCAAATTGATGGAACCCTGCAACTCGGGTGTTTCAATTTTCAGCCGCGGGGCCGTGGACAAGGCCTGTTCGCGGGTAACCGCAACAGCGGGCTGGGCAGCGCCCGGCACCTGCGCCGTCGTCGTTGTAGTGGTTTGCGAGGTTGCCGCTTCCTGCTTTGCCCGCTCGGCAATTGGAACCGCATAGAAATACTGCCAGCCAAAAATGATCGCCATGGACAGCACAATGGCCAGGATGAAATTCTTGTTGTTGTGGTCGATCATCTTTTACCCTTGTCAGCCACTTCATGTGGCGTGGCGTGCAGCCGCTTCAAGGCCGACATTAAGTCTTTTTGCAGATCAGCAAAACTTCGCGTGGCCGTGGCCATACGCCCAATCAGCACATAATCAAAGCCGCTTTGGGCAGTCTCGACCAGAACAAGCCGCGCCACTTCACGCATCCGGCGCTTGGAACGGTTGCGGGTTACTGCGTTTCCAATCTTTTTGGTGCAGGTGAAGCCGAGGCGTGGGCTTGCAGCATCCTGGCGATTTCGCGCCTGCACCACCATGCCGGGCGTGGCCTCTGACAGCGCTCTCGCGGCGGCAACAAAGTCCTGCCGGCGCTTGAGATGTTCCATCGTCGCGGGGATTAGGCCGAAAGCCGCTTGCGGCCCTTGGCGCGGCGGCGGGTGATGACATTGCGACCACCAACAGTTGCCATGCGGCTGCGGAAGCCATGGCGACGCTTGCGAACGAGTTTGGATGGTTGGTAAGTGCGCTTCACGATAAGTCTCCGTATCCTTTGGCCGCATCCCCGAAACACCAGTATTTTCAAATACATGCCCTGTTGCTTTGAGAAGCAAAGGAAGTGCCTTCAAGGAGGGATTATCTTTCTGTCTTGAATTGGGGCGGGTTATAGGAGGAAAGTGGCGGGAAAGTCAACGGATGAGCCGTCCTTAACCACACGGCGCCTGACTTGTTCTCAACTCGCCGTGAGGAGGGCTTTTCACCGGCGGGCCGATGCGGCATGACTTTGCCTATGGCCAGCCTTTCAAGTTTCACCGCCGCCAAACGCTGGCTTCCACTGGCCCTGATCGCCTGCCTCATGGTTGCGGTTTACATCCTGGGTCTCCACGAGCATCTGAGCCTCCAAATTATTGCCGCAAACCGCGAAGAGCTGCGCCAGTTCATTGCCAGCAATCTGGTTTTGGCATTGCTGATCTACGGGCTCATCTATGCCTGCGCCGTTGCCCTCTCCATTCCCGGCGCCACGCTTTTTACCATCGCTGGCGGTCTTTTGTTCGGCTGGCTCACGGGCGCCATTGCCGCTATCATTGCGGCAACAGTGGGAGCCACAGTTATTTTTCTGGCAGCCAGGACATCACTCGAAAAAGCCTTGGCCCGAAAGGCTGGCAGCCTTGTAACCAAGATACAGGAGGGCTTCGCCCGCGATGCCTTCAACTATCTCCTGTTTCTCAGGCTCACACCGGTATTTCCGTTCTGGCTGGTCAACATCGCAGCAGCACTTTCCGGGGTGCGGCTCAAAACATTTGTCAGCGCGACCATCCTTGGAATAATCCCTGCAACCTTTGCCTTCAGCTTTGTAGGCTCCGGCCTCGACAGCATCATTGAAGCACAGAAGGCCGCCTATGAGGCCTGCCTTGCCCAAGGCGCGGCCACCCCATGCAACTTTGATCTCCAGGCTTCACGCATGGTAACGCCACAAATTCTTGTAGCCCTTGCGGCACTTGGCATTGCGGCCCTGATCCCCATAGGCCTGAAGCATTTGAGGGCAAAGCCATGATCTATGACCTTGCGATTATAGGCGCAGGCTCCGGCGGGCTTTCGGTTGCAGCGGCGGCAGCACAGTTTGGCCAAAAAGTTATCCTGTTCGAAAAAGGGAAAATGGGCGGGGATTGCCTGAATTATGGCTGCATTCCCTCCAAGGCGCTCATTGCTGCTTCAAAACAAGCACACACATTCCGGACATCGGGCAAGTATGGAATTTCGGTCGTTGAACCCAAGATCGATTTTAAAAAAGTTCACTCCTATGTGCAAAGCGTCATCGCGGCCATCGCGCCCAATGACTCGGTGGAGCGCTTTGAAGAGCTGGGGGTCAAGGTTGTGTTGGGTGAGGCGAGATTTCGCGGCGCGAAATCTGTTGAAACCAAAGAAGGCATATTTTCAGCCAAACGCTTTGTGATTGCCACCGGTTCACGGGCGGCTGTTCCACCGATACCTGGCCTGGCAAGTGTTTCCTATTTCACCAACGAAACCATTTTTGAAAATACTAAATTGCCCAAGCATCTTGCCATCATTGGTGGCGGGGCCATCGTTGTTGAACTGGCGCAGGCCCATCGGCGTTTGGGTTCTGATGTAACTGTCATCGAAGCCTTCGAGCCTTTGGCAAAGGACGACCCGGAACTCGCAAACATCGTGATCGAAAGCCTACGTGCTGATGGGATCAAAATTTTAACCCGCGCCGCAATCAAAAAAATTTCAAAATCAAAAACTGGCATTGTCATTGAGACCGAGGGGCACGGAAAAATTACCGGCAGTCATCTGCTCGTTGCTGCTGGCCGTGTCGCCAATGTTGAGGGGCTTAACCTGGAAGCAGCAGGCGTTGCCTACACCGCGAAGGGCGTCACGGTGGACAAGGGTTTCAGGTCATCCCAGAAACATGTCTATGCGATTGGTGATGTGGCAGGCGGATTGCAGTTTACACACGTTGCAAACTATCACGCGGGGCTCGTCATCCGGAACGCATTGTTCCGGCTGCCGGTCAAAAACCGGACTGACATCATTCCGCATATTACTTTCTCGGATCCCGCGCTTGCCCAGATCGGGCTTACGGAAGCGGAAGCCCTGAGACAGTTTGGTTCCAGCGTCACGGTGGTTCGCTGGCCCTTTCACGACAATGACCGGGCCCAGGCTGAAGGCAAGACTTCAGGACTGATCAAAGCGGTCATCGGCAAACGCGGAAAAATTTTGGGTGTTGGCATTGTGGGCGCGCAAGCTGGCGAGATCATTCAGCCGTGGGTACTGGCCATGACCGAGGGCCTGAAAATCAAGTCGATTGCCAGCATGGTTGCGCCGTATCCCACATTTGGCGAAATCAACCGCCGCGTGGCGGTAAATTATTTCTCGGGCCTTGCATCCAATCCCTGGGTGCGGCGCGTAATAAGGTTGTTGAGCTAGAGGCTGAATGCAGGAGCAAGAGTCAAATCGATCAAAACAGCCTGGGGCCTTGCGGGGCCTGTCGGGCAAGGTCCTGCTGTTAACCATCATCTTCGTGATGCTGGGCGAGGTTCTCATCTTCCTGCCCTCCATTGCGAACTTCCGCATCCAATGGCTGAAGGGGCGCATCGCCCAGGCGGAAATAGCGGCCCTTGCCGCCGAGGCAGCACCTGACCAAATCCTGTCCAGTGACCTTCGCAGCGAAATTCTGATGGGGGCCGGGGTGCTCGTCGTGTCCTTACAAAAAGGTGAAAGCCGCAAACTGGCGCTGCGCAGTGACGGCGATTACATGATTGATGCCAGTTTCGATCTCCGCAGCACCATGTGGTACGGGGCCATCATGGATGCCTTTGGCGCAATGTGGTCTGGCGAAAACCGGGTGATCAGCGTGACGGACGTTCCCCCCAACATGTCCGGGGACCTCATAGAAATTGCTCTGTATGAACAGCCCCTGCGAACGGCCATGTTCCGTTACGGCATCAATATTCTTCTGTTTTCAATTTTTTTGTCCCTGCTGGTTGCAGGCATGATTTTTGCGGCGCTCAACTGGGTGCTGGTGAAGCCCATGCAGCGGCTCACCCGCAACATGGTGGATTTTGGCCAGAATCCGGAAGACTTTTCGCGCATCATAAAACCCGGCACGCGGCGCGACGAAATTGGCATTGCGGAGCGTGAACTGCACGACATGCAGACTGAACTTGCTTCAATGTTGCAGCAAAAAAACCATCTTGCGGCCCTGGGTCTGGCGGTCAGCAAAGTCAGCCATGACTTGCGCAATATGCTCACGTCGGCCCAGTTGATCTCTGACCGCATGGCAAACGTGGAAGATCCCACGGTAAAACGTTTTGCGCCAAAGCTCATTGGCTCGCTTGACCGCGCCATCGAGTTCCTGAGCCAGACACTCAAATTTGGCCGGGCCCAGGAATTGCCGCCGCAACGTGAGAAGCTGGGCCTTAGCGGACTTGTTGATGAGGTGATTGAGGCGGCCGTTGTTCAACCCTCAAGCCGCATCACAATTGCCAACAAGGTGCCGCCAAGCGTTTCCGTTGACGCGGACCGGGAACAGTTAATCCGTGTGCTGACCAATCTCACGCGCAATGCCATTCAGGCCATAGAATTCCTGCAGGCCGAACAGCCGGATGCCCCCGATGGCACCATCACCCTGCAGGCCCGGCGCGAGGGCAGCGTCACCGTGATTGAGGTGACCGACAATGGCCCCGGGATCCCTGCCCAAATCCGTGAGCGGCTGTTTCAGGCCTTCCAGAGCGCGGCGCGGCAAGGCGGCACGGGCCTTGGCCTGGCAATCGCCGCCGAACTCATTCGCGCCCATGGCGGCGACATTCAATTGCAGAGTTCCACGGAGGCAGGAACCTGCTTCGTCATTACCCTTCCGGACCAGGTGACACAGTTGCGGACGAGCCGCAATGGCGACCGCAAAATTTCACTCAAAGCGTAGCCAGAAAGAGTAAGACTTGCGTTGCCTGCAGGGCCGTATTAAGGAAGCGCCACTTCCTGCAATTTTTGCGCGCCCGTAGCTCAGCTGGATAGAGCACCAGACTACGAATCTGGGGGTCAGGAGTTCGAATCTCTTCGGGCGCGCCAATTATTTCAATAGTTTAGTCGATCTATCTTTAATTAACTTGTTCGTTGGGGTTCCAGTGGGGTTCCAACGAGGTATGAAAACTGGTGTTTCTGGCTGCAGCGACATAAGCCAAAGGGCGGGAGATAAGCCTTCGTGCCAGCGCATCCGGAGCGGCACTTTACGATATAAGGAAGGTGTTATAAATTCGATGAGATGCGCTATTCAGGGTAGCTAAAATCTCCCGCAAACCAATTGAACAGATTTGGCAGTTTCACGTCGAAGACGAAGGCCAGTTCGACAATAACAGTATTGACTACTTCGAAGAGCGGGCCGCGGAGATGGCGGCAACACTTGGATGCCGAGTAATCGGAAGTAAAAACGTCCACCTCCTAAATGAGCCGGGAACAAATTGGATTGTCACGGCCACTGTGATTTTGGAGAAAGCATTGGCTAAAGCCCCAACTGCGTGACTGGAAGCCTTTGCAGCGCAGTCGTCAGGCGAGCATTCGCCGTTTCTCCCAGAAAAGCCCCGCCACCGTCCAGCTGCGGACGGGTTAAACATTCAGGTGGATTCCTACTTCAGTAAGTAACCTTATCCTTTCCGACTATGTGGTGCTTATGCCACTGAGAAAGGAAATTTTAGTGCCGAATAGGATGGCATCACAAATCCTGTTATTTTGTTGATTCGAAAACCCGGGATGGTGACCAGGAGCGTTCTTCAAGGCGACACCGGACCGGAAAGTGCTGTGGTCCCAGTACGTGTCTCCCCGTTTGGGACCATGACATTTTCGTTCAGATTTTTGTGCTGTTTTGGCGAGTTGTGCTGGGTTCTCATCGACTGAGTTGGGGTGTCGTGAGCCTAATTCGTTAAAGCAATGTGCATTGTAGCTTTGCGTATGTGCCTGCGTCCACAAGTAATGGTGGAACTGCTCGCGACCAGCCCCAGTGCTGCGGGCGCGAACACACCGCGAAGGAGAACTCAAATGTTTGCGCATATCCTCCCATTTAAATTCGCCGCAGTCCTCGCTGCGGTATCCCTCTTCAGCAGTGTGGGCGTTGCCGCGGCGGCTACGCTTTGCGGCAACCACGACGCCGTGGCCAAGTCGCTTAACACCAAGTTCAAGGAAGCGCGCCGCGTCATGGGCGTGGTGAACGCCAAGGCCGTCATGGAAATTTTCATGTCGCCACAAGGCACCTGGACCGTGCTGGTCACCGACACCACCGGCACCGCTTGCGTCATCGCCACCGGCCAGGATTGGCAGGAAGTTCCGATTGAGAGGGCGGGACTTGATAGCTGAAAAAGCATAGGCTATTTGCCTTCTCCCGTCCGAAGGATGGGAGAAGGCGATAATCTCAAAAGGTTTTGCCTTCGCCCATCTTGCTTCGCTTTGCTTCGCAGGACGGGCCCCTTTCTTCCGGATGCGGAACTAAAGGATGCATTGAAAACTGCTCCCTGTTTCTTTTGCCATGGCAGGGGTGATCCCAGGGTCATGGCGGGGGAAGCCTGAATCTCTTTGCGCTTGTAGGCAAGAT
>CAZAMS010000099.1:0-5819 GCA_964486305.1 uncultured Aestuariivirga sp. | reverse complement strand
CCGACAGGCTGGTGTGCTGAGATAGCAAGCTGGATAGGGCGTTGGAAAAAATCGATTGCATGGCAGCGATCCATCTTTGGCGAGACGAATCGCTATCGTGAATCAATTCAACGCCTTATCCAAGCCCGTCGAGTACGATGGAGTCAGACACTAAGCGTGGCTCATCCGGGCTCCCAACCAAAACAACCCGCTTGTGATGCGGCGCCTCAGCGCCGGTCGGGGTAGTCGTCGGCCCGGGCAAGCCCGAAGTCGGCGCGTGCCGCGACACCTGCAGCCGCCGCGTGTTGCCGCGCCTCGTCAATCGACGCGGCGTGCGTGTCCACCGCCTTGAAGAGGCGGCGATCGAGTATATTCATGATCTTAAGGTAACGGTCCACCTTTTCCAGAACCGCGTCGATGATGAGCGCCCCTGCGGCTGGCTATGGGATAAAGACGTTCAGAGAAGTACAAGAGGGGAGAGGCGGATTATAAGTCCGCCTTTGACAAAGGGCGGGATGCGCTTCACCTTGCGGGCCAACTGGATGATTTGAGAGACTGAACATGGCCCAGGAAGCGCCGCCAACCACCTATCTGAAAGATTACCAGCCTGCGCCTTACATCATTGACAGCCTGTTTTTGAATTATTCGCTTGAGCCCAGCACGACGCGCGTTGCTTCGCGCCTGGAACTCAGGCCAAATCCCGCCTCGCAGGAAAAAAATGCGGCGCTGGTGCTGGCTGGCGAAAAGATCAAGCTCATCAGCGTGAAGATTGACGGGAAGGAATTGCACCCAGCAGGTTTTGAACTGACAGACAGCAACCTGACACTTTCAAATGCTCCGGCCGCGCCCTTCACGCTCGAAATTGAAACCGAGTGCGACCCGATTGGCAACACGCAGCTCTCCGGCCTCTATCAATCCAACGGCATGTATTGCACCCAGTGCGAGGCGGAAGGCTTCCGCCGCATCACTTACTTTTATGACCGGCCCGATGTGATGACGCGCTACACGGTCCGCATGGAGGCGAACAAGGCCCTGTGTCCCATCCTCCTGTCCAACGGGAATTATCAGGAAGGCGGCGATGTTGCAGGAACAGACCGCCACTTCGCCCTCTGGCAGGACCCCCATCCGAAACCAAGCTACCTCTTCGCGCTGGTTGCCGGTGATCTCGCCGGTGTCCATGACAGCTTCACAACGATGTCCGGCAAGACCGTGCAACTCGGCATCTATGTTGAGAAAGGCAAGGAGGACCGCTGCACCTGGGCCATGGAGTCGCTCAAGGCGTCCATGCGCTGGGACGAGGAAGCCTTCGGGCGAGAATATGATCTCGACGTCTTCAATATCGTTGCCGTCTCCGACTTCAACTTGGGTGCCATGGAGAACAAGGGCCTCAATGTCTTCAACGACAAATATATCCTCGCCCTGCCCGAAACGGCCACGGACCTGGACTACACCAATATCGAAGCCATCATCGCGCATGAGTACTTCCACAACTGGACTGGCAACCGCATTACCTGCAGGGACTGGTTCCAGCTTTGCCTGAAGGAAGGGCTTACGGTTTTCAGGGACCAGGAATTTTCGTCTGACCTGCGCTCGCGCGCGGTGAAGCGCATTACCGATGTGAAGACTTTGCGGGCGCGGCAGATGCCGGAAGACGCCGGGCCGCTGGCCCAGCCGCCGCGACCCAACGCCTATATCGAGATCAACAATTTCTACACGCCCACGGTTTACGAAAAGGGCGCCGAGATCTGCCGCATGATGAAGACGCTCATCGGCGACAAGGCCTTCCGCAGGGCCATGGATATTTATTTCGAGCGCCATGATGGCGAGGCGGCAACGGTTGAAGATTTTGTTCGCTGCATGGCCGATGCCTCGGGGCGCGACCTCACGCAATTTTTCAATTGGTATGAACAGGCGGGAACACCGCGCATCAGCGTCACCACCCATTACGATCCGAAAACCAAAACCTTTGATCTGACACTGGCCCAAAGAACTGCACCCACACCAGGCCAAGCTGAAAAGCAGCCGATGCACATTCCTTTCAATCTTGGTCTTGTCGGGCCGTCAGGCGAGGACATGGCGCTGGACCTTGAAGGGGTTGGCAGTCTCAATACACCCATCATCGAGCTGACCGAGGAAAAACGGTCATTTCGCTTCCGAAATGTTCAAAATCGCCCGGTATTATCGCTCAATCGCGGTTTCTCGGCGCCGGTCGTCCTGCAGGAAAACGTGAGCCCGGAAGACCAATTGTTCCTCATGGGGCGCGACAATGACACGTTCAATCGGTGGGAGGCGAGCCAATCTTTGGCGAAGAGTCTTATCATTGCGAGCCTCGCAGCCCTGCGCGACAAGCTCCCGCCACCACAGACAAAAGGCTATGCCGATGCCCTGCAAAAAACTCTCTCCGACACAACACTGGATGCGGCCTTCAAAGCGCTGATGTTGGGACTGCCGACGGAAGCTGACATTGCAGCGGCCCTCGGCAAGGATGTTGATACGGATCTGGTGCTCACCGCGCGTGACCAGGTGCGGAGCGAACTCGGTTCAGCATTGAAGGAAAGCCTGCTCGCCATCTGGAAAGATACGACGGAACGCGGGGCCTATGTGCCCAGCCCGGAAAACACCGGGCGGCGTTCGCTGCGCTATGCGGCACTTGGATTGCTGGCTGTGGGCGCGCCTGATGTAGCCGTTGGTCTCATCCAGAAGGACCTGGCTACGGCGTCCAACATGACGGCGGAAATCGGGGCTTTGACGGCAATGCTCGCCATTGACGTGCCGGAACGAAATTTGGAACTGGATAAGTTCTACGCGCGTCATGCCGGGGATCACTTGCTGGTCGACAAATGGTTCGCCCTCAACTCCTATGTTCCCGGCGCAGGGGCTGCGGCACGCATTGAACGGCTCATGGCGCATCCGGACTTCCGCCTCTCCACGCCAAACCGCGTCTATGCGCTCATCGGCGGGTTCACTTCGGTGAATCTTTCCGGATTCAATGCCGCTGACGGCGTGGGTTACAGGGTGGTTGCCGACACAATTCTGAAACTGGACCAGATCAACCCGCAAGTTGCGGCGCGGATGGCCACGGGCTTCCGCAGCTGGCGCATCATGGACGAGGTGCGCCGTGGGACTGCCGTGACGCAACTTGAAAGGCTTGTGGGCACCCCCGGCCTGTCGCGGGATACCTTTGAAATCATTTCAAGAACCCTCAAAAGCTAGCCCTTCAAAAATTCATAACTGGACAAGTCGTTTCGTTTGCGAATCAATAGGGTGTTGATTCGGTTTAGGCGGCCAAATGCGTTTCAACGGCCGCGGGCGCTCGGCGACGGACAAGGGTAAAATTTTGGGTAAGGCACAGATCGGAGAGTTATTCTTCAGGGAGCGGGCATTGCGCCTGCCTTCGCCCTTGCCTGGCCGATGGCTTATCATGATTTCCGAGAGGTCCCTGCGCCGGCTAATCACAATTCTGACCGCCCTGTTCCTTCTCGCGCTTTGTGTTTCCCTGTTCTCGCAACTGCTGCAAAGCCGCGCCAGCCACCTGGTGGAGCAAAACCGCCTTTCCATTCTCCATACCCAACTCGCCGCGCAAAATATCATTGCAACGCTTTCAGCCGACGTTGCCAATGGACAGACGGTCCGCCCCCTGACGGGGGAGCTTTTGTCCCAGTCCCTTGTTGCGGGTGCCTTGGCCGAGGACCGGGTCTTTGCGCTGGTCGACAATTTTGGACAAATCCTCGCAAGCGCTCCCCTCCACACAAAACTTTCCGGCCAGAAGATAACCGATGTTCTGGGGTCACGGTTTATCACCGATACGGATTTCAATGCGCAGACCATGCGCCCGTTTGAGCTGGCGAATGGCGAGGCTGCCTATGTGACCGCGCGCCAGTTCGGAAATTTTCCAGGAAGCCTTGTTGTGTTTCAAAAACGTTCGGACCTGCTGGGAACCTGGCGCACCGGGGTGACCCGTCTTTCGATCCTCTTTGTGTCTACCGTGCTGGTTCTCACGATGCTGGCCGGCGCCTTTCACTGGCAGGCGGCCAAGGCTTCGGAAGCCGATGGCACCCTTGCCATTGCCACGGAACGGCTGGACAAGGCGCTGGACCGCAGCAATTGCGGCATGTGGGACTGGAACCTCGCCGAGGGCACGATCTTCTGGTCGAAATCAATGTTCGAAATCCTGGGTCTGCTGCCAAAGGGCGAGCTCCTGAGTTTCGGCGAGGTGTCCGAGAGGCTCCACCCTGAAAACGCAAATATTGAACTCATGATTGAGGAATTGTTGCGCGGCGAGCGCACGGTGTTCAACCGTGAATTCAGGATGCGCCATGAGGACGGCCATTGGGTCTGGCTCAGGGCACGGGCCGCTTTGGCTCCCGGTGACAAGCCTGAAACACCGCACCTTATCGGCATTGTGTTTGACATCACAGCACAGAAGCAAACCGACAAGCTCAACCAGGATGCCGAACTTCGCCTGAAGGACGCTATTGAAAATATTTCCGAAGCCTTTGTGTTGTGGGATACGGAAAACCGCCTGGTCCTGTGCAATTCAAAGTACCAGCAGTTTCATTCGCTTCCCGCCTCGTCGTGCGTTCCCGGCACGCCATATGCCGTGGTCACGCAATCGGCGAAGGAACCCATTGTGCGCCAGTATGTGCCAACGGCCGGCGGCGATAATTCCGAGGGGAAGTCATTGGAAGTCCAGCTCGGTGACGGCCGCTGGCTGCAAATCAACGAGCGCCGGACGAAGGATGGCGGCTTTGTTTCGGTGGGAACCGACATCACGGCGCTGAAGAAACAGGAAGAGCGGCTGCTGCTCTCGGAGCGCACCCTTATGATGACGGTGCGTGACCTGCAAAAGGAACGCCTGATGGCCGACCAGCAATCGCAACGCCTTGCCGATCTGGCCGACAAATATGCACGCGAGAAGACCCGGGCTGAAACGGCAAACCGGTCGAAGTCGGAATTCCTGGCCAATATGAGCCACGAACTCAGAACGCCGCTCAACGCCATTATCGGTTTCAGCGAAGTAATGCAGGAAGAAATGTTCGGGCCCCTGGGCTCCGGCAAATACACGGAATACTCCCATGACATTCACAAGAGCGGGCAATTCCTCCTCGATGTGATCAATGACATTCTCGACATGTCAAAGATTGAGGCGGGCCGCATGGAGCTTGAACTCACGACATTATCGCTTCCTTCCATCATTGAAGACATCATGCGTTTTATCGGTCCCCGCGCGGCGGAGGGCAAGGTGGATGTTGTTCTCGAGCTCCCAAAGAACTGCAACATCACCGCTGACCGGCGCGCCCTGAAGCAGGTTTTCATCAACCTGCTGTCGAACGCGGTGAAGTTCACGCCTGAGGGCGGCCAGGTGAAAGTTTCCGTCACCAAGATGAAGGAAGGCGCTCGGGTCATCATAAGCGACACGGGCATCGGCATTCCGTTCAGTGACATTGAAAAGCTTGGGCGCCCGTTCGAGCAGGTGGAAAACCAGTTCACCAAGAGCAAGGGCGGTTCCGGCCTGGGGCTGGCGATTTCAAAATCACTGGTGGACCTGCACAACGGCTCACTCACCATCGCAAGCACGGTTGGCTCCGGCACAACGGTGACAGTCGATCTCCGCACCACACCAACGACGGAGAACTCAAAGGCGGCGTAGTGGTTCAGGCTTGCGTGACCTCAAATTCCATTCTGTCATCCCGGCGAACGCCGCTATCGGATTCACATATCTTTGCTGCCATCTTTGCAATGATCAACGCGCTGAATTCGTTCTTTCTTTCGTCATCCCCGCGAAACTTCAGTTTCGCGGAGCCGGACGCCGGGACCCAGACTTGCAACCAGCGAACATG